>NZ_BAAHFQ010000145.1:0-6975 GCF_054681715.1 Deferrisoma sp. | reverse complement strand
GCGGGCCACCTCGTTCACGGTGGCCCCCATCTCCTCGCCGCTCGCGGCCAGGGCCTGGGTTTGCTGGGATACCTGCTCGTTGCTACTTGCGATCTCCAGGATGGCCGAGGCGAGTTCCTCGGCGAGCCGGGCCAGTTCCTGGCTGGCCCCGGCGGCCCGGCGGACCACGTGGCGCACCCGGTCCGCGAAGAGGTTGAACCAGTGGGAGAGGCGGTCGAGTTCGTCTCGCTCCATCGCCCGGGTTCGGCGGTAAACGTCGCAGTTGGGACACTCGTCCACCGTGCCGTCTCGGAGCTGACGGCAGCGGATCTCCTCGGCCCCGAGTTGGAGGCTCCCCACGGCGGACCAGCACGGGTCGTCGATCCCGAACGAGGGGCACTCCCGGTCGTCGCAGTGCATCACCTCGGAGCAAACCGGAAAGACCTGGGGCAGCCGCCGCGACAGGTCCCCGTCGCCCAGGGCCATGTCCTCGAGGAGGCCGGACACCCGGTTGATCCGCCGCACCGTGGTCACGCCGAGCCACCCCAGGAGCCCCAGAAGGACGGCGGAAAGGCCCGCCCCGCCGGCCGCCGTGAGCCGTTCCGCCCGGACGACCGACCGGCGCACCCCCTCGCTCGCCGCGGCCAGGCGCCGGTCCACCCGTTCGCGGACCGAGGCGGCGGCGTTTCGCGTGGCGTCCAGGGCGAAAAGCATGGCCGAGCGCGCGTCCCGGGCCCGTCCCTGGGCCTCGATCACCTTCTCGGCGGCTGTGCGGTACTGGGCGAAGACCTTAGCCCACGTCCTTCCGTCCGCCGTCTTCGTGGACGCCAGGTTCATGGTTTCCATCTGCCCCTGGATCCCGTCCAGCCCGGAACGGAACCGGGCCAGGGCCTCCGCATCCCCGGTGACCAAGAAGCGGTTCAGGGCGTCCTTGGCCTGGAACAGGGGGTCGCGGATCACGCTCATCCACCCCATCGCTGCCACGACGGCCTCTTCCCTCGACGCCAGTTCGCCCCGTAGTCCGGCCGACGCGGAAAACCCCAGGATCTTTTGCGCCGCGACCCAGTCGGCGAGCTTCGCGACGAACCGCCCGTGGGTTTCCAGAAAGGCGCCAATAGGGTCGGCGAGTTCGGCGTTCCCTTCCCCCTTCGCGAGGGTCGCGACCTGGCCGGCTTGGGTGGCTCCCACCTGCTTCACACGGTCCAGGAACGGGTCGGCGTCGTCGTCGGTCAGCCGCCGGGCGGCATCCGCGAGGTCGAGCACCCCCAGTTCGGCCGCCGTCACCTCGTTGACCAGGTGGACCATGTCCTCTGCCCGTTGGGCCGCCAGCCCGGTACCCCGGAGCGCCGGGATCACGAGCCACGCGAGCCCGGCAAAGCCGCCCAGGCTGAGTCCCATGACCGCCAGGAACTTTCCGCGCAGGGAGAGGCGAATCCGTCGCACGTTGGAACCTCCTTGGTTCGAGAGTTCTCCGACACTCCGTCACTCGGCCCCGAATCGGCACGGAAGCGCCGAGACTTTAGAACATGGTTTGTGCCAAATGACGGTTTGGAAGGTATGCAGAAAGATCCGGGGGGCTAAAGTCGGGCGCGGGGAAGGCCGATTATTCAGGTTGGCTGTGCGTAAATGTCCCGTGTCCCCCCGGCACGGACCCGGCATCGGAGGGACCCTCGAATGGTTTCGAACATCCTCACCGAGGTGGGAACGAACGAGCTGGAAGTGGTGGAGTTCCTTGTGGATGGGACGGCCTACGCGATCAACGTCGCGAAGGTGCGCGAGATCGTGAACCCCGGGCCCACCACGCCCCTTCCGGAGGCCCACGCCTGCGTGAAGGGGCTGTTCCGCAACCGTGACGAGGTGTTTCCCCTGATCGACCTCGGGGCCTGGCTGGGCGTGGCGTCGCCCCAGGACACCCGCCGCAGCAAGGTGATCGTCTGCGAGTTCAACCGGCGGCGGGTCGGGCTCTGGGTTCACGGGGTGAGCCGGATCCATCGCTTGAGCTGGGCCGACATGGAGCCGCTGTCCGGCACCACGCTCACCGGGTCCCGCGCGGTGGTGGGGCTCCTTCGCCTCGGCGAGAACCGTGAGCGGCTGGTTCTCATGCTCGATTTCGAGCGGATCACCTCCGAGGTGTTGCCGGAGGACGAGGCCGAGGCCCGCACCGCCCCGGACGAGCGTCGCCGGGGCCGGTCCATCCTGGTGGCGGAGGACTCGGCCATGGTCCGAAAGCTCCTCGTGGACCGCCTGGGGGGGGCCGGGTACCGGGTGACGGCGGTGCCAGACGGGCAGGCCGCGTGGGAGGCCCTGGAGGCGCAGACCCCGCCGGACCTCGTGATCACCGATATCGAGATGCCCCGCATGGACGGGCACCACCTGCTCCGCCGCATCCGGGCGCACGAGGCCCTGGGGGATCTCCCGGTGGTGCTCTACTCCTCCATGATCCACGAGGAGATGCGGCGGAAGGGGGAGGCCCTGGGGGCCACGGCCCAGTTGTGCAAGCCGGACCTGCCCCATCTCGTGGAGGCGGTGGACCGGATCCTGTTCGGGTGACGCGGGGTACCCCGCGCGAGGGAAAACGGGTCGGGGGCGCCGGGGAAGGGCGTCCCCTTCGTCGTGGGAACGTTGTTCGGAGAGGGAGGTTTCTTCCATGCGGATCGGCATCCAGGCCAAGGTGTGCGGGTTTTTGGTGATCGTGCTCGCGCTCGCCTTCGGGGCGAGCGCCTGGGTTTCCACGGCGAGATCCATGAGCGCCCTGGAGGCGCTGGGCGAACAGAGCACTGGGGCCCTCGAGGCCGCCGGCATCGCCCGGGCCCGAAGCGTGTTTTCGAGCCTGGAGGCCGGCACCAAGGGGTCGGTGGAGCGCGGCGAGATGGACGTGTTCGAGGAACTCCTGTCCGACCTCGGCAAGGTGGAGGGCGTGGTGGAGGTCGGGCTCACCGACCCCGAGGGCAAGATCGCCTACGCGAGCCGCGAGGAGTCGGTGGACCGGGACATCGACGCCGAGGCGTTCCGAAAGGCCGCGGCCGCCACCGAGCCCGTGGAGGTCCCCGAGGGCGCCGAGATCACGGTGATCCGGGCTCACCGGTACGAGGAGCGGTGCCTCGAATGCCACGACGGGGTGAAGCCCGGGGACCTGGCCGGGGCGCTCTACGTGCGGTTCAGCGTGGCCGACGTGGTGAAGGCCCGGGAGGAGACGGCGGCCTTCGTGGCCGGGGCCCGGCGGGCCGGCATCCGCACCGGGGCGCTGGCGGGCCTCGCGGGGCTCGTGGCGGCCGGGCTTGGCACCTGGTTCCTCCAGGCGGGGCTCGTGACCCGGCGGATCCGGCGGTTCGTGGCGCTGCTGAAGGACATGGCCGAGGGCGAGGGGGATCTCACGAAGCGGCTGCCCCTCAACTACGTGGACTGCTCCAAGGCCAAGAACTGCGGCCACGACGAGTGCGCCTCGTTCGGCAAGCGGGAGGCCTGCTGGAGCCACGTGGGATCCATGCAGCTCATCCGCGAGAAGATCCAGTGCCCGGGGGTGCTCTCGGGTAAGGTCAAGTCCTGCGAGGAATGCGAGGTGTTCCAAGCGGCCGAGCGCGACGAGTTCGACGAACTGGCCAACTGGTTCAACATCTTCGCGGACAAGGTCCGGTACATGGTGGACCAGGTGAAGGACTCGGCGGCCGAGATGGCGGCCGTGAGCGAGGAGTTGTCGACCACCACCACCCAAATCGCGGCGAGCAACGAGGAGGTGTCGCAGCAGACCCAGGCCCTGGCGGCGAGCGGCGAGGAGATGGGGGCCACGGTGCACGAGGTGGCCCGGAACGCCTCGGGGGTGGCCGAGGCCTCGGGCCGGGCCCGGGAGAAGGCCCAGGAGGCCGCCGGGAAGGTGCGCGAGACCGAGGAGGCCTTGGGGCGGATCGCCGAGGTGGTGGCCGGCGCCGGCCGGGTGGTGGAGGGACTGGGGGCCGAGGCCGAGAAGATCGACGTGGTGATCCGCACCATCGAGGACATCGCCGACCAGACCAATCTCCTGGCCCTGAACGCGGCGATCGAGGCGGCCCGGGCCGGGGAGCACGGCCGGGGGTTCGCGGTGGTGGCCGACGAGGTGCGAAAGCTCGCCGAGAAGACGGTGAAGGCGACCCAGGAGATCGCCCGGACCATCGCCGGGATCCAGGGGGAGACCCAGAAGGCCGTGGCGGCCATGACGGAAGGGGTGAGGGAGGTGGAGGCGGGGAAGGCCCTGGGGCAGGAGGCGGCCGGGGCCATGACGGAGGTGGAGGCCGAGGCGTCGGGGGCGGCGGCCCAGGTGGAGCAGATCGCGGCGGCCACCGAGGAGCTCACGGCCACCATCGAGAACCTGGCGATGAACCTCGACCAGATCGCCCAGGGGGTGGGGGAGAACACCCGGGCCGGGGACGAGATCGCCCGCACGGCCGAGACCCTGGCCCGGAAGGCCGACGAGCTGCGAAGCCTCACCGACCGGTTTCGCACATAGGAGACAACCATGGTGTCACACGAGCCGCAGGCCCGGGAACCGGCGGTTCCACCGCCGGACGCGCCGGAGGGGCCCGAGCCGGTGCGGGAGGCCGCCCGGGCCGCCGCCCGCTGGGCCTCTTGGCAAACGCTCCTCTCGACGGGGATCCTCGTCCTGGTCGTGGCCGGGTCCCTGGGGTGGAATCTCTGGTGGGAGTCCCGCCACGCCGAGGAACTGGCCTGGGTGGCCGCCCGGGGGGTGGCCGACACCGTGGTGGCCCTGCGGGCGTGGACGGCCGAACAGGGCGGCGTGTACGCCCCGGCCGGGCCGAGGCTGGCCCCCAACCCGTACCTCGACGCGCCCGACCGGGACGTGACCGACAGCCTGGGGCGGCGGCTCACCAAGGTGAACCCGGCGTACCTGACGCGGCTCGTGGCCGCGCGCCTGCCGCCCTCGGCAGGGGTCCGGATCCGGCTGGTGAGCGACCGGCCCCTGCGGCCCGGGAACCGGCCCGGGGGGTGGGAGGTGGAGGCGTTGGCCGCGGTGTCGGCCGGCGGCCCAGGCGACTGGGGCCGGGTCGCCGCAGGACCGGACGGCCGGCGGGAGTTCGAGTATCTGCGGCCGCTCTTCGTGGAACCCGGGTGCCTCACCTGCCACGCCAAGCAGGGTTACCGCGAGGGCGATCTGCGCGGCGGTCTCAGCATCGTGCTGGACTACGAGCCCTTCGCCGCCCACCGGCGGGCGCGTGCCTTCCGGCTGGTCGCGGGCCACGCCGTGGTGCTCGCGGCCGGGCTTTGGGCGGTGCTGTGGCTCGGGGCGCGGCTTCGCGCCCGGGCGAAGGCCCTGGAGACCGCCCTGGGGCGGGTGCGGGTGCTGGAGGGGTTCCTGCCCATCTGCGCGGCCTGCAAGAAGATCCGGCAGGAGGGGGGCGATCCCGGGGATCCCGAGGCCTGGGTGCCCGTGGAGACCTACGTGATGGAGCGAAGCCACGCCCAGTTCAGCCACGGCCTGTGCCCGGAATGCCTGGAGCGGCTCTACCCGGAACTCCGCCCCGGAAAGGGAACGGACCGAAAGGGCTAAAGCGGGAGGCCGGAACGCGCGATACGTGTCAAACCGCACCTCGCACCGGCGGGGACGCGAAACCCAACCCCTTTCACCCCATTCACAGGAGGGAGCCGATGCAGTGGGAAGCCAAGATGGCCACGGGGATCGCCAAGGTGGACGCCCAGCACAAGGAGCTCATCCGCCAGGTGAACGAGCTGATGGACGCCATGAAAGCGGGGAAGGGCCGCCAGATCATCGGTGACGTGCTGGCGTTCCTGGGGAAGTACGCCGTGGAGCACTTCGCCACCGAGGAGGCCCTGATGCAGCGGCACGGCTACCCGGGCTACGCCGAGCACAAGGCGGTCCACGAGGCGTTCAAGAAGGACTTCGGGGCGCTTGCGGCCGAGTACGACCGAAACCCCGAGAAGCTCTCCGTCACCATCCAGGTGCAGCACCGGGTGATGGACTGGCTCCGGGACCACATCCTGGGGATCGACCAGAAGCTCGGCGCGTTCCTGCGGGAGAAGGGCGTGGCGTAGCGCCGCCGGCGTCGGGGGAACCGCCGTGTCTCCGACCTGGATCGTCCCGCCGCTCCTGGGTTCCCTCTTCCTCGTGGGCGTCTACGGCTACCTGTTCGTCCGGTACCGGGAGCCGTTCCTCGGGGTTTGGACCTGGGGCTGGGGCCTCTACACGCTTCGGTTCGCCGCCCTGGTCCCGGTGGCGCTGGGGGCGGCCGGTCCGGGCTGGAGGGTGGCCAACCAGATGTTCGCCCTGTGGAGCGGTGTGCTCCTCTTTCGGGGCGTGCGGGAGTTCCAGGGGAAGCGGCTGGCCCGGGGCTGGGTCGCGACGGGCGCGGCGCTTTCGGCCTGGGTCGCGGCGGGGCCCTCGCTTTCGGTGCCGTTCGCGGTCTACACGCTCCCAACGTTCGCGTTTTTGGGCTTCGTGAACTGGGAGGCCGGCCGAGCGCTGCTCTCGAAACGGGGACGGCTCGCCGACGCGGAAGGGCCGGCCCGGCTCACGGGGACCGCCTTTCTCCTCTGGGCGATCCACAAATGGGACTATCCGTTCCTGGCCCGGCTGCCCTGGGCCGCGCCGTGGGGGTACGCCCTGGGGGCGGTGCTCGGGCTCGCCACGGCGGTGGGGCTTCTCGTGACCTACCTCGAGCGGGAACGGAACCGGGCCGAGCGAAACCGGTTGTTCCTGCGGGGGGTCCTGGACGCCATCCCGGACCGGGTCGCCGTTCTCGATCCGGAACTGCGGGTCCTCGATGCGAACCGGGCCGCCGGCATCCAGGCGGAACGGCACGGGGGAGTGTGCTGTGGGGACGTCCGGGGCGACTCCGCACCCTGGTGCGAGGACGGGGGCTGCGTGGCGGCCGCGGCACTGGAGCAGGGCGTGACGGTCCGGGCGACGCGCCGCGGTGCGGACGAGAACGGCCGGCCCGTCGTCTGGGACGTCCTGGCCGCGCCGCTTCGGGACGGCGCCGGGCGGCT
>NZ_BAAHFQ010000144.1:0-7013 GCF_054681715.1 Deferrisoma sp. | reverse complement strand
CGGCTTTCCCCCCGAGCGGGTGGAGGCCGCCCGCTGGGCCAACACGGCCCGGGAGGTGTTCGAGGGGCTTTTGACCGGGGGCGACCGGGGGGTGTTCCGGGCGCTCTGCCGGCGGGTGGCCGCCCGGGCCGCCGAGCGGGTGGGGGGGCGGGTGCCGGTGGAGGCGGTGCTCTTCGGGTACGACAAGGCCGTGCTGGCCCGGGAGTCGGCGCCGTGAGGGTGCTCGTGGCCGGGGTGGAGCCCGGGGCCCGGGCGCTTCCCTCGGATCTCGCCGAGCGGGTCCGGGGGGCCGACCTCCTGGCCGGGGCCCGGCGGCACCTGGCCCTGGTGCCCGGGTTCGCCGGGGAACTCCTCCCCTTCGAGGAGCACCGGGTCTCCGACGTGGCGGCCCGGGTCGCGGCCGAGCCGGGCAAACGAGCGGCGATCCTGGCCTCGGGGGATCCCGGGTTCTTCGGGGTGGCGGCCCTGGTGCTCCGGCGGGTGCCGGCCGAAGAGGTGGAGATCGTGCCGGCCGTGTCCTCGATGCAGCTCGCCTTCGCCCGGGCCCGGGAGCCCTGGAGCGACGCCCGGTTCGTGAGCCTCCACGGCCGGCCCCTGGAGAACCTGGCCCCCGTGCTGGGCGCCCGGCGGATCGGGGTGTTCACCGACGCCGGGAACTCCCCGGCCCGGATCGCCGGGTTCCTGGAGGACGCCGGCTGGGACGACTACGAGATGGTGGTGGCCGAGGACCTGGGGCTTGACTCCGAGCGGGTCCGCCGGGGGCCGGTCGCCGGGTTCCGGGACTGGACCGGCTCGGATCTGAACGTGGTGCTCCTCCTCCGGGAGGGGCCGGACCCCCGGCCCCTGGGACCGGGGGTCCCCGACGGGGCGTTCGCCCACGACCGGGGCCTCATCACGAAGCGGGAGGTGCGGGCCGTGGCCCTGGGCCTCCTGGGGCTTCCGGCCGAGGGCGTGCTCTGGGACGTGGGCGCGGGGTCGGGGTCGGTGGCGGTGGAGGCGTGCCTCTTGCGGCCCGGGCTTCGGGTCTTCGCGGTGGAGAAGACGGCGGAGGGCGTCGGGCACATTCGGGCGAACCGCCGGGCGTTTCGGGTGGCGAATCTCACCCCCGTGGCCGGGGAGGCGCCGGACGCCCTCCGGGATCTGCCCGACCCCGACCGGGTGTTCGTGGGCGGGAGCGGGGGCCGGCTCCGGGAGGTGCTCGACGCGGCCTGGGCCCGGCTCCGGCCCGGGGGCGCGGTGGTGGTGGCGGCCGTGCTCCTCGAGACCCTGGCCGAGGCCCTGGGCTGGGCGAGGGGGCAGGGCCTCGAGCCCGAGGTCACCGAGGTGCGGGCCAGCCGTTCCCGCCTCGTGGCCGGCCGGCACCGCCTGGTGCCCGAGAACCCGGTGTTTTTGGTAAGGCTAGAAGGCTAGGAGGCTGGGAGGCTGGAAGCGAAAACCTTTTGGACACAGATCGACACGGATTTTCTGTTTGGAGTGTAGGGGCGATTCGTGGTGTGCGCTTGCCCAACCCTCCGGCCGCCAGCGAACCGAACACCAAAAGCCGACGACCGGCGACCGAAGTTGCTGGGAGGATATGTTCAGCCTCCCAGCTTTCTGGCTTTCCAGCTTTCAAGCGGGCCGAAGGCCCCGGACCGACGACCGACGACCGATGACCGACGACCGACGACCGACGACCGACGACCGAAATCTTTCCGCCGTGGGGCCGGGGGAGGTGGTGTTCGTGGGGGCCGGGCCTGGCGATCCCAAGCTCCTCACCGTGGCGGGCCGGGAGGCGGTGGAGGCGGCCGACGTGATCCTTTACGCCGGAAGCCTCGTGAACCCCGAGATCCTCTCGTGGGCCCGGCCGGAGGCGGAGATCCACGACACGGCCGGCATGAACCTCGAGGAGACGACCCGTGTCTGCCTCGGGGCGGCCCGGGCCGGCCGGCGGGTGGTGCGGCTCCACACGGGGGATCCCTCCCTCTACGGGGCCATCCAGGAGCAGATGGCGCCCCTCGAGGCCGCCGGGGTCCCGTGCCGGGTGATCCCCGGGGTGAGTTCGGCCTTCGCCTCGGCCGCGGCGCTCGCCACCCAGCTCACCCTGCCCGGGGTAAGCCAGACCGTGGTGTTCACCCGGCTCGGCGGCCGCACCCCGGTGCCCGAGGCCGAGTCCCTCGACCGCCTCGCGGCCACCGGCGCCACCCTGTGCGTGTTCCTGTCGGTCGACCGGATCGAGGAGGTGGTGGCCGCCTGCCTCCGGGGCGGCCGGCCCCCCGACACCCCGGCCGCCGTGGTCCACCGGGCCTCCTGGCCCGACGAGGTCTGGGTCACCGGCACGCTCTCGGACATCGCGGAGAAGGTGCGGGAGGCCGGGTTCCGGCGCCAGGCCATGATCCTGGTGGGTGAGGCCCTGCGGCCCCGGCTCCAGGGCTGGGACGGGTTCCCCCGGTCGAAGCTCTACGATCCGGGGTTTCGGCACGGCTACCGGTGTCGGGGGTCAGAGGACAGGGGACAGAAGACGGGAGGAAAGGACCCCTGACCGGGCATCATCCTCCGAGCAAAGGACCCGGAATGCCCACACCGGTTCACGCGGACTCCCTCCACGCCGTGGCCCTCACCCGGGCCGGGGCCCACACGGCCCGGAGGCTCGCGGCGGCCTTCCCCGGGTGCCGGGCCTGGGTGCCCGAGCGGTTCGCCCAACCGGGCGACGAACCCCTCCGGGAGCCCGTGGCCGACCTCCTGGCCCGGTTGTGGGGCGGGGCACAGGGGTTTTTCCTCGTCATGGCGGCCGGGATCGCCGTGCGGGCCGTCGCGCCGCTCCTGCGGGACAAGGCCCGGGATCCGGCCGTGGTGGTGTTCGACCCGAAGGGCCGGTTCGCGGTGCCGATCCTCTCGGGCCACCTGGGCGGCGGGAACGATCTCGCCCGCCGGGCCGCCGAGGCGCTCGGGGGCACCCCGGTCGTCACCACGGCCACCGACGCCCTGGGAAGGCCCGCGGTGGAGGTGTGGGCCCGGGACCGGGGGTACGCCTGGGAGCCCCGGGAGGGCCTGGTGGCCGCGAACGCGGCGCTGGCCAACCATGAGCCCGTCGGGGCCTGGGCCGACCCGGAGGCCGGGGGGCTGGGCCTTCTCGAGGGGCTCGCCGAGCACCTGGATCTCGCCACCGAGGACGAGGCCGAGGCCCGCCGGTTCGGGGGGTGCCTCCTGGCCGTGACGCCCCGGCTCCGGCCGGACCTGCCGGCCGCGCTGTGGCTTCGGCCCCGGTGCCTCGTGCTTGGTGTCGGGTGCCGCCGGGCCGCCGACCCCGAAGCCGTCACCGCGGGGGTGCGCGAAGCCCTGGCCAAGGCGGGGTGGAGCGAGGGGAGCGTGGCCGCGGTGGCCACGGTGGACGCCAAGGCCGACGAACCGGCCCTTCACCGGCTCGCCGGGGCCCTCGGCGCCGATCTCCGGATTTTTCCGGCCGACGCCCTGGCGGCCGTGGCGGTGCCCACCCCGTCGGAGCGGGTCCGGGAGGCCGTGGGCACCCCCAGCGTGGCCGAGGCCGCGGCCCTGGCGGCCGCCCCGGGGGGCCGGCTCGTCATGCCCAAGGGCAAGGGATCGAACTGGACGCTGGCCGTGGCCCTGTGCCCCGCCGCGCCCCCCACCCCATCGCAGGAGCCCTGATATGTTGTTCGTCGTCGGCATCGGCCCCGGGGGGCGGGACCACATGACCCTGCGGTCGCTCGAGGCGATCGGGTCGGCCGAAGTGATCGTGGGGTACACGAGATACGTGGAGCTCCTAGGCGACCTCGCGGCCGGCAAGGAGGTGGTGGCCACCGGCATGACCCGGGAGACCGAACGGTGCCGGGCCGCGGTGGACCGGGCCCTGGCGGGCCGGCGGGTGGCCGTGGTCTGCACGGGCGATCCCGGCGTGTACGCCATGGCCGGGCTCGTGCTCGAACTCCTGGAGCGGCTCGACCCGGAAGGGACCGTGCCGGTGGAGATCGTGCCCGGGGTCACGGCGGTGAGCGCCGCGGCGAGCCTCCTCGGCGCCCCCCTCATGACCGACTTCGCCGTGGTGAGCCTCTCGGACCTCCTGACCCCCTGGGAGGCGATCGAACGGCGCCTCGAGGCGGCCGCGGCGGCCGACTTTGTGGTGGCGCTCTACAACCCCCGGAGCCGGAAGCGGGTGCGCCACCTGGACCGGGCCTGCGAGATCCTCGCCGCCCACCGGCCGGCCGACACCCCGGCCGGCATCGTGCGCCACGCCCTGCGGCCGGGCCAGGAGGTGACCCTCACCACCCTGGCCGAGGTGCCGCGGTGCGAGGTGGACATGATGAGCGTGGTGATCGTGGGGAACCGCTCGACCCGCCGCTGGCGCGACTGGCTCATCACCCCCCGGGGGTACGAACTCGAATAGGAGACCTGACCGCCCCCGGGAGGGTCGCCCCTGGAAGATCTCACGTGACATGACGCCGGGAACACAAGCGGCCCAGCCTCCTGGCTTCCCAGCGTCCCAGCCTCTGTCAGGAGAACCCCCGATGGCCCGAAAGATCGTGGTGACCGTGATCGGCAAGGACCAGGTGGGCATCGTGGCCAAGGTGGCCACCGTCCTGGCCGATGCCGTGGTGAACATTGAGGACATCAACCAGAAGATCCTGGGCGGCGACATCTTCGCCATGACGATGCTCGCCGACATGGCGCGAAGCCCCCTGAAGCTGCCGGAGCTCACGGCGGCCCTCGAAAAGGCCCTCGAGGGCATGGGCCTCAAGGTCATGGTCCAGGACGCCGAGGTCTTTCGCTACATGCACCGGGTCTAGGGGAGCCAGGGGCCAGAGGACGGAATCCCAAGGACAGGGTGTGGGGCAGCCCGTCGCCGGCGGCCACGGGCTGACCCAGGCCCAGCGGGCGGTGCCGCCGGCGCGTCCTATGCGCCGGAATCAAGCGGTGTTCGGCCTCCCAGCCTCCCAGCTTCCTAGCTTCCCAGCTTTCCAACCTCCAAAGGACCGAGCATGCGCTTCTCGAGTGAAGAGATCCTGGAAACCGTCGGCATGATCGCCGAGGACCGGCTGGACGTGCGCACGGTGACCCTCGGCATCTCCCTGTGGGACTGCGCCGACCCCGACCCCGGGGCTTGCGGCCGCAAGGTGGCCGAGAAGATCCGCGCCCGGGCCGGCCGCCTCCGGGAGGTGGCCTCGGAGATCGAGGCCGAGTTCGGCGTGCCCATCGTGAACACCCGGGTGAGCCTCACCCCCCTTGCCTTGGTCGTGCCCCGCACCGAGCCCGAGGCGTTCGCCGAGGTGGCCCGGGCGGTGGACGAGGCCGGGGCCGACGTGGGCGTGAACTTCGTGGGCGGGTTCTCGGCCCTGGTCCAGAAGGGGGCCACCGAGGTGGACCGGGCCCTGATCGGGGCGATCCCCCGGGTGCTCGCGGACACCGAGCGGCTGTGCTCCTCGGTGGTGGTGGCGAGCACCCGCACGGGCATCAACATGGACGCCTGCCTCGAGATGGGCCGGGTCATCCGGGAGACGGCCGAACGAACGGCCGACCGGGACGGGATCGGGTGCGCCAAGCTCGTGGTGTTCGCAAACCCCGTGGAGGACAACCCCTTCATGGCCGGCGCGTTCCTGGGGCCCGGGGAGCCCGAGGCCACGGTGCTCGTGGGGGTGAGCGGCCCCGGGGCCGTGCGCCGGGCCCTGGAGGGGCTGGACCCCGGGGCCGACCTCGGGGAGGTGGCCGAGACGATCAAGAAGACCGCGTTCAAGATCACCCGCATGGGGGAACTCGTGGGCCGCGAGGTGGCCCGGCGGCTCGGGGCCCGGTTCGGGATCCTGGATCTTTCCCTCGCCCCCACCCCGGCCGAGGGCGACAGCGTGGCCCGGATCCTCGAGGTGATGGGGCTCGGCCGGGCCGGGGCCCCGGGATCCACCGCGGCCGTCATGATGCTCAACGACGCCGTGAAAAAGGGCGGCATGTTCGCCTCGTCGTCGGTGGGGGGCCTTTCGGGGGCGTTCATCCCGGTGAGCGAGGACGCCGGCATGATCCAGGCGGCCGAGGAGGGCGTGCTCACCCTGGAGAAGCTCGAGGCCATGACGGCGGTATGCTCGGTGGGCCTCGACATGGTCGCGGTGCCCGGCGACACCCCGGCCGAAACCCTGGCCGCGATCCTGGCCGACGAGATGGCGATCGGGGTCGCCAACGGAAAGACCACGGCGGTGCGGATCATCCCGGCCCCGGGGAAGAAGGCGGGCGACCGGGTGCGGTTCGGGGGGCTTCTGGGCGAGGCCCCGGTCATGCCGGTGAACCCCACCCCGTGCGCGGGGTTCGTGCGGCGGGGCGGCCGGATCCCGGCCCCGGTCCAGGCGTTCCGGAACTGAGGGCGCGGGCCGTGGCCCCCGGAGGATCCGTCCCATGAGCCCCCTGCGCTGGGCCCTCTACGCGCTCGCCGGGGTGGCGTTCGCCGCCTGCCTGTGGTTCGGGGTGGAGGCGGGCCGGTTCGTGGCCCGGTCCGAGGCCGTCACGGCCACGGTGGAGGGCCGGCAGAAGGTGGGGCTTCGCACCGGGGAGATCGCCCTTGCGTTCCCGGGCCCGGAGGGGGCCGAACGCAGGGGGAAGCTCCGGGGGTACTGCTAACGACCCGGCCCACGCCCCGGGGGCCGAGGTGCCGGTCCGGGTGGCGGGCGACGACGTGCGGCCGGCGGCCTGGGAGGATCTGGCCATCCCGCCTCTGGTGGCCGGGTTGCTGGGCGGGGTGTTCCTCTGGCTCGCCGCCCTGGCGGGCCGGGGGCCCCGGGCCTCAGGGGGCGCCGCCGAAAAGCCAGAGGAGTAGGGCCACCGCGAACCCCTGCACCACCCAGGCCACCAGGCAAACCCCGGCCGCCCGGGCGGTGCTCTTGTAGTCCAGGGCCTGGCGCACGGCCACCACCATGGCCGCGATGGTCCACACCCCGGCCACGAGGTGGGCGATCCACTGGAGGGGGCCGATCACCCCGACCACCCGCACGATGCCGGGCGCCGCCGCGAACCCCACGGTGCGAAGGAGTTCCCCGTGGTCG
>NZ_BAAHFQ010000143.1:0-7106 GCF_054681715.1 Deferrisoma sp. | reverse complement strand
GCCGGCATGCAGCTCCTCGCGGTGCCCTTCACCCCCAGCCACGCCGAGTACATCTATCTCCAGGGCCGCCGGGTGCTGGCCGACCAGATGGAGTTCCTGCTCCACCACATCCCCCCCACGAGCCCCTTCCACGAGCGGCTGAGGCTGTACCGGCACTGATCCGGAACCAGGGCCCCGCGGGTCGACGGATGGGGAACGGCGCGGCGGGGCGCATCAGAGGAGGTCCCATGGGCGTCCTGGCGGAAGCGAGATCCCTCCTGGCGGAACGGTTGGGCCCGGTCGGCCGGGACCTCCGGGTGGACCGGGTGGTCGTGGGGCTCTTCTTCACCGGGGTGCGGCTCTCGGACGGCTCCGGCGGCGTGTGCTACACCCCGGTCAAGGACATTCCCCAGGCGGTGTGCTGCCCCACATCGGCCGGCCGCACCTTCGACCCGGTGCGGGTCCGGGGCATGGGGGTCTGGGAGATGCTCGAGGCCCTGGAGTCCCGGGAGCCGATCAAAACGGCCGTGGCGATCGCCTGCCTGAACGCCCTGAGCGCGAGTTGGTGGGCCCGGGCGGCCGACCTCCCGTACGAGATCGAAACCGGGAGGGACGCCCAGGACGCGATCCCCATGCCGCCCGAGGCCTCCGTGGCCGTGGTGGGCGCCTTCGTCCCCGTGCTCCGGCGCCTCAAGGAGCGGGGCGGCACCTGGTGGGTCGTGGAGCAGGACCCGCGCACCCTGAAGCCCGACGAACTGCCCCATTATGTGCCGGCGGCCGAGGCGGGGGCGGTGCTCGGCCGGGCGGACGTGTTGGTCGTCACCGGGGTGACCCTGGTGAACCACACCCTGGAGGCGATCCTGGCCGCCGCTAAGCGGGGGGCCGAGATCGCGGTCATGGGCCCCACGGCCAGCATGGTTCCCGACCCCCTTTTCGCCCGGGGGGTGCGGGTGGTGGGCGGCGTGTGGGTCCGCAGGGCCGACGAGCTCCTCGACGTCCTGGCCGCGGGCGGCTCGGGGTACCACTTCTTCGACACCCTGGCCGACCGCATCGTGATCCGGCGGCCGGGCGGGTTCCCGTCTTCCCTCACCCCACCAGGTTCTTGAGCCACCCGAACGCCACGAAGGTGCCCAGGGCGCTGCCCAGGTTGGAGAACAGGAACACCAGGAGCACCCGGGCCACCCGGTTCGTCCACCAGCCCTTCCAGTGGGAGAGATCGTCCAGGAGCCCCTCGAGGTCCCGGACCCGGGGCCGCCCGGCCCAGGCCTGGACGACGCCCGTGACCATGCCGGCGCCCATCGTGGGGTTGAGCGAGGTCAGGGGCGCGGCCACGAAGGCCGAGGCCACGGTCAGGGGGTGGCCCAGGGCGGCCGCGGCCCCGGCCGCGGCCAAAAGGCCGTTCGCCAGGACCCAGGCCCAGGCCGCCTCCCGGAGGGCCTTCGTGTCGCCGGCGGCGAACCCCGCCAGAAACAGGGCCACCACGATCGCCGGAAGGATCCAGGGGAGCGCCCGGGACACGGGCCCCCGGGGCGGGAGTTCCTCCAGCGCGGCCGGATCGCCCGGGTCCTCGGCCGAGGTGAGCCACCGGGCGATCCCCGGCACGTGGGCCGCCCCCACCACGGCGAGCACCCGGGTGCCGCCGGAGGCCAGGATCTTGGCGGCCATGTACCGGTCGCGCTCGTCCACCAGCACGGCCTTGGCCTCGGGCGCCGCCTGGGCCATCTCCTCCAGGAGGGCCGAGAGGGTGTCGGCCCGCCGGAGGCGCGCCAGGTCTTCCTCGTCCACCCCCCCGTCCTCGAAGGCGCTCGCCAGGAGCGCCCCCGCGATCCGGAACCGCCGCCAGAACCCGGTGCGGCGCCAGGCCCGGAGCAGGGTGAGCCGGATCGGCCGGTCCACGAGGTCCACCGGGATCCCCCGGGCCTCGGCCCCCTCCACGGCCGCCAGGAGCTCCGCCCCGGGCCGCACGTCGGTGCCGAAACCCAGGCGTCGCTGGAACGCGGCCAGGGCGAGGTTCGCCAGGAGCAGGGGACCCTGGCCGGCCCGCAGGGCCTTGACCAGGTCGAGCCGGCGCCAGCGGTCCGGATCCCGCAGGGCCCGGAGCCGGTCGGGGTCGAGCTCCACGCAGACCCGGTCCGGCCGTATCTCCTCCAGGGCCCGCTCCACGGCCTCGACGCTCCGGCGCGACACGTGGGCCGTGCCCAGGAGCACGATCTCGCGGCCGCCGACCTCGATGCGCTGCCACTCGGGTTCCATGACTCCTCCGGTTTCCAGCTCCGGCAGGCCGCGAGGCGGCCCGCGCGCAGGAACAATGATTTTCCACCCCCGGTCGGACGGGATGTCTCCCCAGCCCGGGCCACGGGACCGGAGACCGTGCCAGGGGCCAGAGGACAGACGACAGAGGGTTCCCTGACCTCTGACTTTGACCCCCGATACGGCAGCCGCTCCCACGGCTTCGCCGGCGCGATGGCGCCGGAATCCCGCATGTCCTTAGCCGTCTAGCCGCCGAGCAGCCCAGCCGCCTAGCCGAAGTTCCCCGGGAGGGGCGGACGCGCCATTCTACGGGCCGGTTCGGGGCGGGCCAAGGGGCCCGGTTGTTTCCCCCCCGCCGGATGGGGTAAAAGCACGGGAACTCTCGGTCGAAAACAGGGTACGATCCCGAAACCCCAGCCCGGCGGAGGTCCCATGGCCGAAGGACCGCACCCTAGTGGTCCGTCTCACAAAAAAGCGTGCACATTGCGGCGGTGGGGCTGGGGGGCCGACGAAGCGCGACGGCCGAGCAGTTCGGGCCGCCCGGCGCCAGGGGAGCGGCCGCGGCGCGTGCCCTCACGCGCTGCAGCGGACCGCGCCGAGGCGGCCCCTGCGAGGCCGTTCAGCGAAGGAGGCGCCCCAGCCCCACCCCCACCCCGTGGAAAAACTACCGGATTTCGGGAACGCCTCACTAGGCCCCGGCGCGCCCGCGTGCGGGGGGCCGCCCTCGCCCTGTTGCTGACCCTCGGATTCGCCGTCCCGGCCGGGGCCCGCGATCTCACGGCGCTTCCGCTCGAGGCCCTTATGGAGATCCGGATCACCTCGGCGGCCCGGAAGCCCCAGAGCCTGGCCGAGACGGCGGGGCCGGTCACGGTGATCACCGCGGAGGAGATCCGGCGTTCGGGGGCCACGACCCTGCCCGAGGTCCTGCGGATGGTGCCCGGGCTCCACGTGGGGCGGCTCACCGCCAACACCTGGGCCGTGTCGGTCCGGGGGTTCGACGGCCGGTGGGCCAACAAGCTTCTGGTCATGATCGACGGCCGCACCGTGTACTCGCCGCTCTTTTCCGGGGTGTTCTGGGACGCCCAGGACGTGCTCCTGGAGGACGTGGACCGGATCGAGGTGATCCGGGGCCCGGGCGCGGCCCTCTGGGGCGCGAACGCGGTGAACGGCGTGATCCACGTGATCACCAAGTCGGCCGCCGCCACCCGGGGGGGGTACCTGGAGGTCGGGGGCGGCGACGAGGAGCGGGGGTTCGGGGCCGTGCGCTACGGCGGCCGGTTGGGCGGCGGGCCGTGGGCCCGGATCTGGGCCAAGGGGTTCGACCGGGACGGGGCGGCCGACCCCTCCGGGGGGCAGGCCCCGGACGACTGGAGCCAGGTCCGGGGGGGCTTCCGCCTGGACGACGAGGGGGACGGCCGGGCCTGGACCCTGGAGGGGGAGATCTACCGGGGGCGGTCGGGGCTCGTCTACACCGTGCCGACCCCCGACCCCGACGCCGTGGCAACCTGGGCCGACGACGGCCGGCTGTGGGGCGGTCACCTCCGGGGCCGGTGGAGCCGGGAGGACGGGGCCTGGGGCCGGGTGGAGGCACGGGCCTACTACGACCGCACCTCCCGGGACGAGCCCATCGGCCGGGAGGAGCGGGAGGTGTGGGACCTGGACCTCCAGCACCGGTTCTCCCTGGGGACCCGAAACGACGTGGTCTGGGGGGGCGGGGTGCGGCTCTCGCGGGACCGGATCGACGGCACCCGGGCGATCCGGTTCGAGCCCGACCGCCGGACCGACCGGCTCTGGAGCGCCTTCGTCCAGGACGAGATCGCGCTCGTGCCCGACCGGTTCCACCTCATCCTGGGGGTACGGGCCGAGCACAACAGCTACACCGGCCCGGAGTGGCAGCCGGACGCCCGCATCCTGTGGCGGCCCGCGGCCGGCCACACGCTGTGGGCCGCCGTGTCCCGGGCCGTGCGGACCCCGAGCCGGGCCGAGGCCGACGCGGTGATGGCCGGGTACGTGCTGGGGGCCGGGAACCCGGCGAACCCCCTTCCGGCGATTCTCAGGCCCGAGTTCCGCGGGGACGACGGGTTCGGGAGCGAGACCGTGGTCTCCTGGCAGGCGGGGTACCGGGCCCGGTGGTCCGAGGCGCTCTCCACGGATGTGGCCGCGTTTCTGAGCCGGTACCGGGACCTTCGGACCATCGAGCCCCAGGTGATCGCGCCCGACCCCCTCCATCCGGGTTGGCTCATGGGGACGGGCGGCCCGGCCAACCGGGCCGACGCCGTGGCCAAGGGGTTCGAGGCCGAGGCCGAGTGGCGGGCGTGCCGGGCCTGGCGGCTGCGGGCCGCCTACACCTGGTTCCTGCTCGACATCGACCCCAACGGTTCCAGCGACTTCTCGGCCGAGTTCGAGGAGGGAAAGACGCCGCGCCATCAGGTGGACCTGCGCTCGTTTGCGGACCTTCCCGCGGGGTGGCGCCTGGACCTGGGGCTCCGGTACGTGGGGAGCCTGGAGCGCCGGGACATCCCGTCCTACTGGGGCCTCGACGCCCGGCTCGCCTGGGAGCCCGCGCCGGGGCTCGAGCTCGAGATCGTGGGCCGCGACCTCCTGGAACCCTCCCACCCGGAGTTCCCCCGGGAGGACTTCCTCCGGCTCGAGACCTCGGAGCCGGAGCGGTCGGTCTACGCCGCGGTGCGGGCGAGGTTTTAGGGCGACGGGATGGCGCGTTTCCAGGGGTGGGTGATTCTCTGGGCCGTCCTGTGGGCGGCCGCGGCCGGGGCGGCCGAGCCCGAGTACCGGGTGAAGGCCGCGTTCCTCTACCATTTCGCCCAGCTCACCACCTGGGAGCGCGCCGCCCCGGCCGAGGGGTTCGAGGTGTGCGTGGTGGGCGACGACCCCTTCGGCCCCGAGCTCGACCTCCTCGAGGGCAAACGGGTCCACGGCCTCCGGGTCGGGGTCCGGAGGTGCGGGCGAACCCCCTGCCGGTGCCCGGTGGTGTTCGTGGCCCGGAGCGAGGCCGCCCGCCTCCCCGAGGTGCTCGGGGCCCTCGACGACGGCGTTCTCACGGTGAGCGACATCCCGGGGTTCGCGGACCGAGGGGGCATGATCGAGCTCGTGGAGCGGGACGGGAGGCTCCGGTTCCGGATCCACCGGGGCCGGGCCGGGCAGGCGGGCCTCCGGTTCGACGCCCGGCTGTTGCGGCTGGCCGAGGAGGTGCTCCCGTGACCCGGTGGCTCCGGGACGCGCCCCTGGGGCGGAAGGTGGCCGTGCTCATGGTGGGGGGCGGGCTGTGGGTGACCGCGCTCGCCACGGCCGCGCTCGTGGCCTGGGAGACCCGGGCCGCCCGGGAGCAGGCGGCGGCCGCGGTGGAGGGGGTGGCCGCCGTGGTGGCCTACCACGTGGCCCCGGCCCTCGCCTTCGACGACCGAGCGGTGGCCCGGCAGGGCCTCGACGCGCTGCGGGCCGTGCCCGACGTGACCGGCGCGGTCCTGTGGAACGCCCGGGGGGAGGTGTTCGCGGCCTGGGGCCCGGGGCTGCCGGCGGAGCCGCCGGAACCGGGGCTGGGCTGGGAGGGGGAGGGGTTCTCCCTGACCCGCCCGGTCCGGCTCGAAGGGGAGGTGGTCGGGGCGCTCTGGGTGCGGTCCGGCCTCGCGACGCTCCACCAGAGGCTCGGCCGGTACGGCGCCGTCGCCGCCGCGGCGCTCCTGGTGGCCGCCGCCGCGGCGGTCGGGGCGGCCTGGCTCCTTCGGGTGGTCGTGGCCGACCGGATCCGGAGGCTGGCGGCGGTGGCGGAGCGGGCCGCCCGGGAGGGCGACTACGCCGTGCGGGCGAAGGACGACGGCCGGGACGAGGTGGGCGTTCTCGCCCGGGGCCTCAACCACCTGCTGGAGGCCGTCGAGATCCGCGAGGCGGAGCTCCGCCGGCACCGGGACCACCTGGAGGATCGGGTCCGGGAGCGCACCCGGGAGCTGCGGGAAGCGAAGGAGGCCGCCGAGAAGGCGAGCCGGGCCAAGAGCCGGTTCCTGGCCCTGGTGAGCCACGAGCTGCGCACCCCGCTGACGACGATCCTCGGGGAGGCCGACCTCGCCCTGCGGGGGGAGGGGGGTGATCCGCGGCCGCGGCTCGAGAGGATCCGGGACGCCGGACGGGCCCTCCGGGCCCTTGTGGAAGACCTTCTGGACGTCGGCCGGATCGAGGCGGGTGACGTGCGGCTGGAGGCCCGGCCGTTCTCCCCGGCCGGCGTGGTGCGGGAGGTGGCCGAGGCGTTTCGGGCGAGGGCCGAGGCCAAGGGACTCCTCCTTCGGGTAGAGGCCGGGGCCGGCCCTGAGGTTCTCGGCGACCCGATCCGGGTGCGCCAGATCCTGTGGAACCTCCTCGACAACGCGATCAAGTTCACGGAGCGGGGCTGGGTGGCGGTCCGCTCCGGGGCCGGCCCGGAGGGCGGGGTGCGGTTCGAGGTGGAGGACACCGGCCCGGGCATCCCGGCCGCCGACCGGGAGCGGGTGTTCCGGGCGTTCGAGCAGGGGGAAGCCCTCGACCGCCGGCACCACCCGGGCGCCGGGCTCGGGCTCCCGATCTGCCGGAGCCTTGCCGGGCTCATGGGGGGCACCGTGGCCGTGGCCGACGGCGCGGAGGGCGGGGCCCGGTTCCGGGTGGATCTGCCGCTGCCCCCGGCCGAGGCGGGGCCTCCGGCCGATCTGCGGGGGCTTCGGGTGCTGGTGGCCGAGGACAATCCCCTGAATCGGAGCCTCGCCCGGGCGTTTCTGGAGACCCTGGGGTGCCGGGTGGAGGAGGCCGCCGACGGGGAAGCCGCCCTCGCGGCCTGGAGCCGGGGGCGGCCCGACGCCGTGCTCCTCGACTGCCAGATGCCGGGGGTGGACGGG
>NZ_BAAHFQ010000142.1:0-7221 GCF_054681715.1 Deferrisoma sp. | reverse complement strand
GTCACCGTGACCGGGGCGGCCCCGAGCCCCTGGGCCGCGAGCCGCACCCGGACCTCGGCCGGGGTGCGGATGAAGGCCACGGGGGGCACCTCCACCCCGTCGATCCACAGATCGGCCGGGGCCCGGCCCTCGGGGACCACGGGATAGACGGGAAACGGGAGGGCGGCCGGCGGGCGGCCCGGCCGCTCGGTGTCCCGGCCGTCGGAGAGGAGGATCACGGCGGCCGCGTCCCGGCGCGTGCGCGCCACGGCCTCCAGGGTACGGCCGATGGGCGAGGCGTCGGCCCCGAACGTCGGCCCGGAGGGCGGCAAGGCCTCCGGCGGGTCCCCGAGCCCCAGCACCTCCACCCGGTAGGCCGGGGAGAGCGCCTCCAGCCTGCCGGCCCAACGCCGCAACCACTCCCGGGCGCCCTCGGCGGCGGCCCCCGACCCCAGGACCATGCTCCGGGACGTGTCCACCACCACCGGCAACGGGGCCGGCTTGACCCGGGTGAGCGGCACCTCCCGGGCCGGCCGGAGCACCGCCACGCCGACCGCGACGAGGGCGGCCAGGCGCACGGCGAGGAGCACCCACCGCCTCCAGCCCCGGATCCGGGCGGCCGCGGTGGCCCACGACCCGACCGCGGCCATCACGACGAGGCCCAGGGCCGCGAGCCACGGCCCTTGGGCCCCGTTCCAGACCCAGGTGGCCTCGGGGCTCACGGCCGCTGCCTCCGCCGCAGGATAAACGGGATGTGGACCTGGTCCTTCTTGTAGTTCCCGGTGAGGGCGTAGAGCACCAGGTTCACCCCCAGCCGAAACGCGAGCTCCCTCTGCCGCTCGCCTCCGGGCACGCAGGCGTGGGTGAACCCGGCCACCGGATCGGCGTCCCAGGCCCCGCCCAGATCGTTCACCACCAGGATCGCCGGGGTCAAGTCCTCGCGATCGACTCCGTAGAGGAATGGTTTGACCAGCACCCGGCCCGGCGCCCCGGAAAGGAGGTAAAAACTCTGGTACACTGTGTGGTCGGCCGGAAGCGGCCGCAGCCTCCGGCCGGGCATGACCCGCTCCAGGAGCTCCTCGACGCCCCGGGCGAACCCCGAGTCCGGGACCCCGGTTGCGTCGTCGAACAGGACGAACCCGCCGTGTTCCAGGTACCGGGTCAGGGCCTCCTCCCCGGCCGGCCCCAGCCGCGGGGGAGCGAGCCGCCCGGCCACGTAGAGGAACGGGAGTTCAAAGAGAGCCGGGTCCGCCGGATCGATGACCCGCCGCCGGCCCGCCGGCTCGACGCTGGTGCGCCGGGCGAGCTCCCGCAGGAACCGCCCGGCCGCCAGGGGGTTGGGATCCCAGGCCCCGGGGTAGCGCAGCTGGGCCCACACGAAGTACGAACGAAGCCCGTATCCGCGCGCAGAAAAGGGAAAAAAGGCGGCGCCCAGGGCCGCGCCGATCCGTCCCAGGGCCTGCCGTCGGGTCCATCCCCCGAAGTTCCTGGGCGTCTCACCCATCGCGACGGACTCCTTTCCGCCAGCGGGCCGAGAGCGCGGCCTCCGCCAGGAGGGCCGCCACCAGGGCCGCGGCCACCGCCCCGGAGGCGTCGGTGCGGCCCGGGATCGCTGCCGTCCCCGCCCCAACGGCCTCGCCCGCCGTGGCGGCCCGCGCCCCCGCCCCCAGGCGCCGGGCGGCCTCCTCGGGGGCGAGCCGCCGGAGGTCCGATTCCGCCGGGGGCAGCCGGGCGTAGAACCGGTCTTCCACGCCCCCTTCGGTGATCACCCGGTAGGGCCCCACGGCGGTCGGTACCGGGGGCGGATCGCCCGGGGCCCACACCGTGCGGCCGCCGTCGGGGCCCTCGAGCGTCACGGTCTCCCCGTAGGGCAGTTCCAGGGGCTCCCCCGCCGTCACCACCGCCGGCACCCGCGGCCGAAGCCGGCCGGCCGCGTGGAGCAGCAGCCGCTCGAGCCAGGGCAAGAACCCGGCCTGGAGGCACAGGTCGGCCCCGTCCCGGTCGAGGGTGGTGGCCACGAAGAGCACCCGGCCCCGGCCGACGGCCCGCTCGAGGATCGCCGGCGCGCCGTCGGCGAACCGGGCCCACACCCGCACCCCGTCGGCCGACCGGGTGTCCAGAACCCAGTAGCGCCTCACCCGGGTCTCGGCCAGGTCGCCGGCCTCGGGGTCTCGGAACGCGGCCATGAACCCGGTGAAACTGGCCGGGTCCAGGGATTCGTACGGGGGGCGGAGGGGGTCGGCCTGGGCGACCTCGATCCGGTCACGAAGGGGGGCGGGCAGCATCGCCCCCAGATCGGCCTCGGGGATCAGGTGATCGCCGGCCGAGACCACCACGGCGGCCCCCCGGGCCAGGGCGTCCTCGACGGCCCGGGCCACATCGGCCGAAAACGGGCGCGGGTTCGCGACGAGCACCACGTCGATTCCCTCCAGGTCCTCGGGCCGGAGATCGGCCTGGCGCACCTCGCGCACCCGGAACCGCTCAGCCAGCTCGCTCCCCGGAGCGAAGGCCTTTCGCACGAAGAGAAGCTCGTCGCGGATCTCAAACCCCTGGGGGTCTCCGTTCACCAGGAGCACCCGGGGCGCCCCCGCCCACCGGAGCGGCAGAACGATCCGGTCGTCCACGGCCAGGTCTCCCCCCGGCTCCACCGAGATGGCCGCCTCCGCCACCTCGGCCTCCCGGGCGTACCGAGCGGTCGGCTGGCCCGGGTCGAGGAACGCCACCCGTTCGGGCCGGCCCGGCGCCTCCCAGCGCACGGTGACCCGGCCCTCCATTCCCACCCGGCCGACCTCGACCTCCACCGCCCCCGCCCCCTCGCGCACCTCCCCGAGCCAGGCGTTCGCGGGCGCCGGCCACCCGCAATCCAGGAGGAAGACGGGCGCCGCCCCCTCGGACCCGCCCCCCGCCCCGGCGCCCCGGGGCCAGGCCGTGGCCTGGAGGTCCGAGACGACGGCGATGCGGGCCCCGGGAAACCCGGCGGCGAGGCCCCGGGCCGCCGCCAGGGCCCGGCCCAGGTCGTGGCGCCCCGGGGCCGGCTGGATCGCCCTCACTGCCGCCTGGGCCTCCCGCCCCGGCAGGGGCCCCGCGGGGTCGTCGGCCTCCGAGGTCGTGACGATCCAGAACCGGTCCTCCGGGCCGGCCCGGGCGATCACCCGGCCCAGGGCCTCTTGGGCCCGGTCCATGGCGGAACGCCCGCCCTGGGCCGCCCCCATGCTCGGAGAACGGTCCACCACCAGGAACCAGACCCCCGGGCCCTCCCGCAGGGCCTCGGACACGCAGCCCGGGCCGGCGTAGAGGAGGGTAAGGGCCGCCAGGGCCGCCATGCGGGCCGCAAGGAGAAGCCACTGCCGGATCCGCCACCGGGCCTCGGCCCGGGCCCTCGCCCGCTCCAGGAACCGGAGCACCCCCACCGGCACGGTGCGCACCCGCCGCCGGCCCAGTAGGTGGAGCACCAGCGGCACGAGGACCGCCAGGAGGCCCCACAGGAAGAAGGGCCTCAGGAAGTCCACCGGTTCCTCCGAACCGCGGCGAGGATCCGGCCCAGGGCCGGCACCGGGTCCTCGTGGGTGGTGACGAAGGCGTAGGGGATTCCCTGGGCCTCGGCCCGGGCGGCCACGGCCGACCGGTAGGCCTCGATCTCCTCCCGGTAGGCCCGGCGTACGGCCAGGGGATCCAGCACGAGCTCGGCCGGCCCTTCCAGGTCAAGAAACCGGGTCGTGTCCTCGAACGGGAGGTCGAGCTCGTCGGGGTGGAGGAGATGGCAGACCCGGGGGGCCATGCCCCGGGCCCGGAGCACGCGAAACGGCTCCAGGCCCTCGGCCTCCGGGTCCAGGAGGTCGGAGAAGACGAACACGGCCGCCGAGCGCCCCACCCGGTCGGCCAGGATCTCGGCCGCCGTCCCCAGCCGGGCCGGCCCCGCCGGCCCCACCCGGGCCAGGGCCTCGATGAGGGCCCCCAGGTGGCCCAGCCCGCCCCGGGGGGCGAGCGCCAGCCCCTCGTCGGCGCCCCCGGCCACGTAAAGGCCCACCGCGTCACCCTGCCGCAGGAGGCAGGCCGCCACGGCCACGGCCCAGCGGGCCGCCCGGTGGTACTTGCTACCCCGGACCTCCCCCGAGCCCCCGAAGGCCATGGAACCGCTCGCGTCCACGACCAGGGCGGCCCGCTGGAGCCGCTCGTCCTCGTAGCGCTTCACGTACAGCCGGTCGGTCTTGGCATAGACCCGCCAGTCCATGTGGCGCAGGTCGTCCCCGGCCGTGTACTCGGTGTGCTCCGAGAACTCGAGGCTCGCCCCCCGGCGAGGGCTTCGGTGGAGGCCCCGTTGGGGGTAGGCGCTCGGGGGCCCGGGAATCGCCCACCGGCTCAGCCGCGCCACAAGGCCCGGGTCGTACAGGTCGGCGCGGTCAAGCACGGGGGACGGACCTCACCACCTCGTCGAGGATCTCGTCCACGCCGACCCCCTGGGCCTCGGCCCGAAAGTTGGTGACGATCCGGTGCTTCAGGACCGGCCGTACCAGGGCCATCACGTCGTCCGGGCCGGCCGCGAACCGGCCGTCGAGCATGGCCCGGGCCTTCGCCCCCAGGATGAGGTGCTGGGCCGCCCGGGGTCCGGCGCCCCAGGCCACGTACTCCGCCACGGCCTTGGGGGCCTCGGGGCCGGGCCGGGTCGCCCGCACCAGCCGCACGGCGTAGGCCAGGGTGGAGTCGGGCACGGGCACCCGGGGCACCAGCGCCTGGAGCCGGGCGATGCGCCCGGGATCGAGCACCTTGCGGACGGCCGGGGGCGGCCCCGCGGTGGTGCGCCGGACCACCTCGAGCTCCTCGTCCAGGTCGGGGTAGGCGACCTCGATGGAGAAGAGGAACCGGTCCAACTGGGCCTCGGGCAGCGGGTAGGTCCCCTCCTGCTCCACCGGGTTCTGGGTGGCGTACACGAGGAACGGCCGCGGAAGGGGGTGGTCCTGGCCCGCCACCGTGACCTTGCCCTCCTGCATGGCCTGGAGGAGCGCCGCCTGGGTCTTGGGCGAGGCCCGGTTGATCTCGTCGGCCAGGAGGATGTTCGTGAACACGGGCCCCGGCAGGAACCGGAACTCCCGGCGCCCGGTGTGGCGGTCCTCCTCGAGAACCTCGGTGCCCGTGATGTCGCTCGGCATAAGGTCGGGGGTGAACTGCACCCGCTTGAACTCGAGGTCGAGGCAGTCGGCCAGGGTGTGGACGAGAAGGGTCTTCGCGAGCCCCGGCACCCCGATGAAAAGCCCATGCCCCTGGCTGAAGAGGCTCACGAGGAGGAGGTCCACGACCTCCCGTTGCCCCACGATGACCTTGGCGATCTCGGACCGGATCTCGTCCCGGGCCCGGGCCGCCTCGGCCACGAGCTCGATGTCGGCCCCCGGCGTGGGGGCGGCTTCGGTGTGCATGGCGACGACTGCTCCTTTTTGGGCCTCCGGCCCGCTGGAAAGCTGGAAAGCTCGGAAGCTAGAAAGCTAGGAAGCTGGGAAGCTGGGAGGCCGTGGTTCCTCCGTGTCCTCCGTGGTTTCCCTTCAATGCCCCCCGGGGCCGTGGCCCTCGGGCGCGCCGGCCAGGAGCGCCACTACCTCGGCCTCGGCCCGGGCGTCCTCGGTGCGGTCGAGTTCCGTAAAGAGCTCCACCCGGAGCCGCCGGCTGGGCAGATGGAACGGGTTGATCTCCAACACCTCGTCCAGGGCGGCGAGCGCTTCCTCGACCCGGCCCAACTCCCGGAGCGCCCGGGCCTTGCGATACCACAACACGGCCAGGTCCGGGTAGAGGGCCAGGGCCTCCTCGGCCACCCGCACGGCCTCCTCGAACCGGCCCCGGGCCAGCAGCCCCAGCACGTGGCGCGAGGCGGTGGCCGGCGACCGGGGCGCCGCGGCAAAGGCCTTCTCGTACTCGAGGGCGGCCGCCTCCATCCGCCCCTTCCCCCGCAGAAGATCCCCCAACCGGAGGTAGTCCCGGGCCTTGGGCACCGGCGCGTCCCCCGGTTCCTCGTCGCCGCCCCGGTCGGCCAGGTGGAGTTCCAGCACCTCCATGGGCTCGTCCCGGAACCCCTGGGCCTCCACCCAGGCCCGCCACGCCTCGTCAAAAGACGCGAACGTGCCGCCCCAGACCGCCTCGAGGGCCTCCCGGTCACCGAGCCCCCGGCCGATCCCCTCCACGAGGCGCCGAAGGGCCTGGGGTCCCCGCTCCTCCACCAGGAACGCCATCATCGTGCCCACCTCGGCGAACGCGAGGGCCGTGTCCTCGGCCGAGGGGAGCTTCGCCACCGAGGGGCTCATCTCGTCGAGCGAGATCAGCGTGCCCTCCTTCATCCGCCGGGCCAGAAGCGCCCGGGCGGCGGGCTCGATCTCCCCGACCCGGCCCCGCCAGACCCCTTCGAGGAATTTGGCCACGCCCTCGTGCACCCAGATGGGGGCCTGGCCCTCGCTCAACCGGTACACCGCGAGATGCACGTACTCGTGGCACAGGGTGTCGCGCCACCGGTAACCCCACAGGGTCGCCCGGGGGCTCGTGATCATGATCCGGTTGAACTTGCAAAGACCGATCGTGCCCGAGGTCTCCACCTCCTTGCGGGTCAGGGTGGACACGGCCGTGAAGGCGGCCGCCGTGGGGTAGATCTCCACCCGCACGGGCCGGTCGGGGTCCGGCTCGAACCCGAGCCACTGGGCCACCCCCTCCCGGGCCGCCTGGAGCCCCTCGAGGGCCGGTTCGACCAGGATCTCGTCCTTGGGATCGGCCCAGAACACCGCAAACCCGCCGGCCTCCCGCCCCTCCATGTCCCGGGTGTTCCGCCAGGTGGCCTCCACGAGGTCCCGGAACGGGCCCTCCACCCCCAGGGCCTCGAGCCGCTCCAGGGCCTCCCGGTACCGGCCCTCGAAAAAGAGCACCCGGGCCTCCAGGGCCTGGACCTGCGGATCGCCGGGCCGCTCCGCGGCCAGGCGGTCCACGAGGTCCCGCGCCTCGGCCACCCGCCAGGAGGCCAGCAGGTTGTTCCCCAGGTAGAGCCCGAGCTCCCCGGCCGAGACCCCGTACACCTCGGCCGCCCGGACCCCGGACGCCCCGAGGGCGGCCAACAGGGCGCCCAGCACGACGCCGAGGACGCTCGTCCTTACCCCTTTCGCTCGTTTCACCATACCGCCTCCGCGCCCGGCATCCTCACCGGATCAGCCGCTCGTAGTATCCCTCCACCTCGCGCTCGTAACCGGGCGGGGGCCGGCCCTCCCGCATGGCCCG
>NZ_BAAHFQ010000141.1:0-7273 GCF_054681715.1 Deferrisoma sp. | reverse complement strand
TTGGGGTGAGTGATGGGATTTGAACCCACAACTCCCGGATCCACAGTCCGGTGCTCTACCGTTGAGCTACACTCACCATCGATCCGCTATGGTGGAACCGCCGTGTGGCACGCCTGGAGGGATTCGAACCCCCGACCCGCGGCTTAGAAGGCCGCTGCTCTATCCGACTGAGCTACAGGCGCAACGGGCGATCGCTGGCTGCGTGGTCGGGGCGAGAAGATTCGAACTTCCGACCCCCTGCGCCCAAGGCAGGTGCGCTACCAGGCTGCGCCACGCCCCGACAAGAAGCGAAATGCTATCACATCGCCTCGTCCAGCTCAACGGGGAAAACGGGGGATCAACCGCCCCACCGAAGAGCCCGCGACGCGGCTAGCGCGAGGGCCAGGAGCACGAGCAGGGCGCCCCACGTGGCGAGGCTTCGGCGCACGGCCTTCTTGGCTTTCTCCGCCTCCCACCACCGGTGGGGCCGGACCCCCTTGGCCAGGAACGTGACCACCCCGGCCAGGTTCAGGCACACCCAGTTGGCCACGAACAGGAGCCCCGCGCCGCCGGCGTCCGCCCAGTGCCCGGAGCCGGCGAGTAGCCCCGCCGTCACCAGCGGCGGCAGCAGGGCCACCGCGACCATGACCCCGATGAGCCCCCCGCCGGTTCCGCCCGTGGCGGAGAGGGCGCCGGCGGCGCCCGCGGCCAGGGCCAGCACGAGGTCCCCGAATCCCGCCCGGGTGCGGGAGGCGATCTCGGGGAGGCCGGGGTCCACGGGCAGGATCGCCCCGGCGGCCACGGACAGGGCGAGAGCCAGGCCGGTGCCGACCGCCCCGGCTCGCACGGCCCGGCGCCACAGGGGCCCGTCGCCCACGGTCACGGCCAGCGACGAGGCGAGGATCGGGCCGAGGAGCGGAGCGATCACCATGGCGCCGATCACCACGGCCGGGTTCGACCGCAACAGCCCCACCACGGCCACCACGGTGGCCAGCCCCGTGAGTACGAGGAAGTTCGCCCCGGCATCGGCCCCCGGCTCCACGTCGGCATAGAGTTCCTCGCGGCTGATCCTCCCCCGGGGCGGCGCCGCGGCCTGGGGTGTCGGGGAGGGCGGGGGTTCCGGCCGGGGCAAGGTGGCCTCCACCGGCAGCAGGAGGAGCCGGAAGTCCGGGGTGTGGCCGAAGTGCGTGTCCAGGTGGTCCACCACCTCCTCGGCGTGCTCG
This sequence comes from Deferrisoma sp., assembly GCF_054681715.1. NCBI lineage: Bacteria > Pseudomonadati > Thermodesulfobacteriota > Deferrisomatia > Deferrisomatales > Deferrisomataceae > Deferrisoma > Deferrisoma sp. Next base: position 6,071 of record NZ_BAAHFQ010000141.1, on the reverse strand, counting down.
GCGTCCAGGAGGGCCCGCACGAGGACCTTGCCCTCGGCCAGATCGTCGATCCAGTGGCCAAGGACAGGCGCCTCTTCCAGGTGCCGGCGAAGGGCGTCCCGATGGGCCCGGGGCACCACGCCTTCGAGAAGCCGTAGGTTCACAACCAGCCCCGCCGCCGGAACCAGCGGACCATGCCGATTCCCACCGCCACCATGACCGCCCAGACCGCCGGGTAACCCCACCGCCATTTGAGTTCGGGCATGTGCTCGAAGTTCATGCCGTACACCCCGGCGAGGAAGGTGAGCGGGATGAAGATCGTGGCGATCACGGTGAGGGTCTTCATGACCTCGTTCATGCGGTTCGACAGGCTCGAGAGGTACACGTCGAGGTACCCGGCCAGGAGGTCCCGGTAGGTTTCCACGGTGTCGATCACCTGCACGCAGTGGTCGTACACGTCGCGCAGGTAGGGCCGCGTGGCCTCGTCCACGAGACCGCCCGCGTCCCGTTCCAGGTAGAGGAGGGCTTCCCGCAGGGGCCACACGGCCTTCCTCACGGCGCCCACGGCCCGCTTGGCCTCGTGGATCGCCTGGAGCACCTCCGGGGACGGGTCGGAGAGAATCGGTTCTTCGAGGCCCTCGATCCGGCCCCCGAGCCCCTCGAGGGCGAGAAAGTAGTGGTCCACCAAGAGGTCGAGGACGCAGTAGGCAAGGTAGTCGGCACCGGCCGCCCGCACCCGTCCCACACCCTTGCGGATCCGCTCCCGGAGGGGATCGAGGACGTCTCCGCTGCGCTCCTGGAAGGTCACGACGAACCCCCGGCCCACGACCAGGCTCACGTGCTCGACCCCGAGTCTTCCCGCCTCCTCGTCGAACCGGATCATTTTGGCCACCACGAAGGCGTACTCGTCGAACCCCTCGGCCTTCGGCCGCTGGCGGGTGTTCACCACGTCCTCGAGCACGAGGGGGTGGATCCCGAGGATTCGCCCCACCGCGGCCACGGCGGCCACGTCGTGGACCCCGACCACGTTGAGCCAGGTCACCGAGGGGCGGGAGAGATAGGCACGCAGGGCCTCGGGGCTTTCGAGTTCGTGCTCCTCCACCCGTGAGGCGTCGTAGTCCAGGACCTGGAGCCGGGCCGGCCCCTCCTGGGGTTCCCCCACGTGGACGAGGCTTCCCGGGGGAAGCCCCACCTTGGCGGCCCGGCTCTTGGCGGCGGTCAAGCCTGTCCCCCCGTGTCGCCCACGAGCCGCACCGGGAAGGGGTCGGTGACGCTGCCGGCGTATAGGGTGCGGTGGGGGAAGGGGATCTCGATGCCGGCCTCGTCGAAGGCCTGTTTGATCTCTTCCTGGATCGAGTTCCGAAGGTCGAGGAAGTTCTGACGCAGGGCCCACACCGAGAACTGGAGGTCGAGCGACGACTCCCCGAAGCCGAGGAAGATGATCAAAGGTTTGGGCTCCTCGAGGCACAGCGGGTTCTTTTCGGCCACCCGGAGGAGCACCTCCCGGACCCGGGCGATGTCCTCCTTATAGGCCACCCCCACCTTCACGTCGAGCCGGCGGATGGGAAACCGGGTGTAGTTGGAGATCTCGGCCTTGATCATGGTTTCGTTGGGGATGCGCACGAACACGTTGTCGAAGGTCCGCAGCTTGACGGACAGGAGGTCCACGGAGAGCACCTCGCCCATCGTATCGCCCACCTTGATCACGTCGCCCACGGTGAAGGGCTTTTCCGCCATGAGAAAGAGCCCGCTGATGAGGTTCGAGGCGGAGGTTTGGCTCGCGAACCCCACCGCCACGGTGAGCACCCCGGCCGCCCCCAAAAGCACGCTCAGTTCGAACCCCAGTTCCCGCAGGGCCGACACGGCCGCGAGGCCCATGACACCCCAGAAGGCCAGCCGCCGCACCATGGCGTGCTCCTGGGGGCCGGCGTACCGGGCGGCCACGCGGCCGGCCGCGTTCGCCGCGACCCGGCCGAGCACCCATCCGCCCGCGAGGAGCAGCACGGCGTGGACGGCGGAGAGGAACCGTTCGCCGGTCAAGAGGTCCGTCAGGAAGGTTCTTGCGTCCACGAGGGTTCCCCTTCGTCAGCCGATGAGCGCGGAGAGGGCCCGGGTCAGGAGGTTCCGGTCCGGGGTTTCCCGGGCCGGGGCGATCGCGACCGGCCGGGGGACCTCGGACGGCGGGGCCCGGCGGATGTCCATCTGGATCCGGGGCTCCTCCTCCCCATCCCCCTCCATCCGCAGGTCCAAGGACGGGGTCCAGAGGTTCCCGTCGTCGGCCCCAAACAGGGGCAGGTACACCACCGGCAGGTTCAGCCGTTCCACGGGAACCAGCGCCTTGGTCCGGTTCACCAGATCTACGGGCACCACGGCGCGGTGGGGCCGCCGGGGCACCTCTTCGGCCCGCGTGCGGGCCGAGGTTCGCGCCGCGTACGCGAGCTCCCCTTCGCGGGTGTTGGGTCCGAACCAGGTGTCCGAAGATCGGTAGATGGGCACCTCCCGCAACGCCACGGCGCCGGCCTTGACCCGCACCCACACGGGCACGCTCACGTAGAGGCGGGCCTTTTCCCCGGGGGCGAGGTAGAGGGGCACCGCGGGGCGGGAGACCACGGGGCGGTCGGGCAGGCAGGGGTCCAGCCGCAGTTCGTCCCCCAGGCTCCGGGCAGGGTACCGGCCCTGCTCCGCTCCCTCGTCCGGAAAAGGGTCGGTCGTGGGGACTTCGATCTCCACCGCGTCGTCATGGGGATCGTGGGTGGAACGGGCGGCCAGGAGCCACTCCTCCGGTCGTCGCTCGGCCCAGAGGGTCAGGGCGCCGATCCGCCAGCGGCCGGCGGTTCCGGCCGGAATCCGATACGCGCTCCACCAGGATCGATCGGCCATGGGTTCGTTCTCCTCCCTCCCTCGCCCGTCCCCGGCGAGTATACGAGGTCGGCGGTCACGGGCAATAGGCAACGTCGCGGCGTGCGAAGAGCCTCGAACGTCTTGCTTGGTGTCGCTGCGAGTCTGGTCCCGCTTGGAGACGCTAATACTCAAATGGATTGCCGGATGCGGGTGGGGAACTGGCTCCGGCCGGGTGTGAGTGCAGTACCCGATTCGCCGCGCCTTCCCATGCCGTTGTCGGCGCGGCAGGCCGCGGCACCGGTGACGGAAGTTTCGGATCTTCCTAAGCGATGCAAGCCTGGTGGCGGCGCGGCGAAGTGAGGGGGCCCATCCGGCTCTCCTCCGGCGCCCGACCCGCCGGTTCCCGCAGCGACGACGGGGATCTGGCGAGACTTTCGTTGATAGTGGTATAGGATCGCCGAAGGTACGGCCCGATGGCCGGGCACCAGCGAAGGGGAAGGACGGGACTGGACGTGGACCGCGTGTTCGTGACCCGAAGGATTCCTCGGGAGGCGTTGGATCTCCTTGAGCCCGCCTGCGCGGTGGACCTGTGGGACGACGACCTGCCGCCGCCCGTGGAGGTCCTGCGGGAGCGGGTTCGGGGGGCAACCGGGCTCCTGTGCCTCCTCACCGACCCGGTGGACGAGGCACTCCTGGACGCGGCCGGGCCCGGGCTTCGGGTGGTGAGCCAGATGGCCGTGGGGGTGGACAACATCGATCTGGCTGCCTGCACCCGGCGGGGCATCGCCGTGGGCCACACCCCCGGGGTGCTCACGGAGACCACGGCGGATCTGGCGGTGGCGCTCCTTCTGGCGGCGGCCCGTCGGCTTCCCGAGGCCCAGGCCGCGGTGCGGGCCGGGGAGTGGACCACCTGGAAGCCCCTGTGGCTCGCGGGTCGCGACGTCCACGGGTCCACCGTGGGCATCGTGGGCCTGGGCCGGATCGGCCGGGCCGTGGCCCGCCGGCTCCGGGGGTTCGGGTGCCGGCTCCTCTACACGGGCCCCCGGGAGGTCCCGGAGGCCCGGGGGCTGGGGGCCCGGTACGTGGACCTCGGTACCCTGCTCGCCGAAAGCGACTTCGTGACCCTCCACTGCCCGCTGACCCCCCAGACCCGCCACCTGATCGACGCGCGGGCCCTCGCCCTCATGAAGCCCACGGCCATCCTGGTCAATGCGAGCCGCGGGGCCGTGGTGGACACCGGGGCCCTCCACGAGGCCCTGGCCGCCGGCCGGATCGCCGGGGCGGCCCTGGACGTGACCGACCCCGAACCCCTCCCGCCCGACCACCCCCTGCTTGCCTTGCCCAACTGCCTGGTGGTACCTCACATCGGCAGCGCCTCGGTGGCCACCCGGACCCGCATGGCCGTGATGGCGGCCGAGAACCTGCTGGCGGGTCTCCGGGGGGAGCCCCTGCCCCACTGCGCGAACCCGGAGGTGTACCGATCTCGGGAGGGAACCGGACGATGATCCCGGTGGAACCCGTCGTGCTCGTGGTGAACGGAAGCCCCCGGAAGGGGGGAAACTCGGATCTTGCCGCCGCGCGGGTGCTCGACGGGGTTCGGCAGGCCGGGCGGCGGGGTACCGAGGTGCGCCTGCGGGAGCTCGCGTTCCGCTCGTGCATCGGGTGCGAAGGCTGCCGGAAGGCGGGCCGCTGCGTCACCGAGGACGATCTGGCTGGGGTGTACCCGGAGGTGGAGCGGTCCCAGGGGATCGTGCTCATATCGCCGGTTCATAACTACAACGTCACGGCCTGGATGAAGGCGTTCGTCGACCGGCTGTACTGCTACTACGAGTTCGAGGAGCCCCGGCCGGGGCCCTGGGCGAGCCGGCTCGCGGGGCAGGCCCGGAAGGCGGCGGTGGTGGCGATCGGGGAGCAGCACGCCCGGGAGGACATGGGGTTCGCCCTGGAGGCCATGGCCTGGCCCCTCCAAGCCCTGGGGTACGAGGTGGTGCGGGAGGTGCCGGTGCTCGGCGTGTTCGGCCGGGGAGAGCTGGCCGGCGCCCGGGACGCGTTGGCCGAGCTCGAGGCCTGCGGGCGGGAGTTGGCCGCGGCTCTGGGGTGAAGCGAGTGGGTTCGGTCCGCGGTCGCCGGGGTCCGGCCCGTTGGTTCAGGCCGCGGCGGTCCGCCGTATGGCCGAAAGCGGAACGGTATCAACCCGGCGCCAATAGAGGCACGCGCGGGGTCGCGCGGGCATGGGGCCTGTTTCCGGCCGTGCGTGAGTGCGGCATCCGGCTACTGTAGGCGCCACGCCCGCCGCTCCAGCAGGCCCCATGCCCCCACCCGCCCCCGGCGATGCCTTTGAAGGGATTCGTATTGGGAGCAGGCCGCTTCCCGGCCCACGGGCGCTCCCATGAAAAACGGGCACCCGGCGAAACCGGGTGCCCGTTTTGGTTTGCTGGTAGCGGGGGCAGGACTTGAACCTGCAACCTTCGGGTTATGAGCCCAAAAACATAAGATTGCCGCTGGATACCTCGTTATACCTAACATAAAGAAATCACACATGAATTGTGCCGGAGACATCCCTCTGCCTACCGAAGGATTCTTGAAATGCGCCCCCGGATGTTGGAAAATATGTTGGAAATCTGCCGCAGAGAGGTGCCTGATGGGCGCGGGGAAGAGATTCCGAACCAAGTACCCGGGCGTGTACTACAGGGAGAAAAGGCGTGTTCACGGGACGGGGACGGAACGCGTCTACTACGTTGTTTATAGGGTCCAGAGAGACGGGCGCTGGGTCACCGTGGAGGAGAAAGTTGGTCGCCAATATGCGGACGATATGACCCCGGCGCGCGCCAGTCGGATTCGAGGAGAGATCCTAGAGGGAAAAAGAAAGCCTGCCAGGGTTAGGCGTCAGGAGATTAGGGAACAGAACGAGCGGTGGACCATACGTCGGCTTTGGGAAGAGTACAAAGCCCATCATCCTGGGCTCAAGGGTATCGTCACGGATGAAAATAGATTTCAGAAGCATATAAATCCGGAGCTTGGGGATAGGGAGCCACGAGAGTTGCTTCCGTTAGACGTTGAGCGCTTGAAGCGAAAGCTGCGGGTACAAGGGGGACGACGTGGGGAACCGCTGGTCACGTCCGTCAAGGTGGTGTAAGAAGCCGACCGCGTCATCCTCGGTTGATAGATCAGGCTGCCACCGGCAGCGCCGGGTTCGGTGGGGGTGGAGTGGTTCGTTTGATCACGTCGGCGATCGACTCCAAACTCATATA
>NZ_BAAHFQ010000140.1:0-7361 GCF_054681715.1 Deferrisoma sp. | reverse complement strand
TTGTAGGCACGTAGCTCAGTGGGAGAGCACCTGCCCGACACGCAGGGGGTCGGCGGTTCAATCCCGCCCGTGCCTACCACTTCTTGCTCGTTCGCGGATGAGGCATCGCGTGGTCTCCACCGGTGCCTTTTGTTTTTTGCCGGCGCGTTCCCGCGGCGCCGAAGGAGTTCGAGCCATGGCGATCCGGGTGACCCTGCCCGACGGAAGCGTGAAGGAGGTGCCCCCCGGCACAACGGCCCTGGAGGTGGCGGAGTCGATCGGCAAGCGGCTCGCCCGGGAGGCCGTGGCCGCCGAGGTGGACGGCCGGCTGGTGGATCTCACCGCGCCCCTGACGGCGGACTGCCGGCTCCGGATCCTCACCCCCGACAGCCCCGAGGGCCTCGACGTGCTCCGGCACTCGGCCTCCCACGTCATGGCCCAGGCGGTCAAGCGGGTGGTGGGCGATGCCAAGCTCGCTATCGGCCCGGCCACGGCCGACGGGTTCTATTACGACTTCGACACCCCCCGGCCCCTGACCCCGGAGGACCTGGAAAAGATCGAGGCCGAGATGGCCCGGATCGTCAAGGAAGACCTCCCGGTGCGGCGCCGGGAGCTTCCGCGCGACGAGGCGATCCGGTTCTTCCGGGATCGAGGGGAACCCTACAAGGTGGAGCTCATCGAGGACCTGCCCGACGAGGAGACGATCTCGCTCTACGAGCAGGGGGAGTTCGCCGACCTCTGCCGGGGCCCCCACGTGCCCTCCACGGGCCGGGTCAAGGTGTTCAAGCTGCTGTCCGTGGCTGGGGCGTACTGGCGGGGCGACGAGCGAAACCCCATGCTCCAGCGGATCTACGGCACCGCCTTCGGCACGAAGGAGGAGTTGGCCGAGCGGCTCCGGCTCCTGGAGGAGGCGAAAAAGCGGGACCACCGCAAGCTCGGCCGGGAGCTCGAGCTGTTCTCCATCGAGGACGAGGTGGGTCCGGGGCTCGTGATCTGGCACCCCAAGGGAGCCCTCGTGCGCACGATTCTCGAGGATTTCGAACGCCGGGAGCATCTGCGGCGGGGCTACCAGATCGTGATCGGCCCCCAGATTCTGCGCAAAGAGCTCTGGGAGCGCTCGGGCCACTACGACAATTACCGGGAGAACATGTACTTCACCGAGGTGGAGGAGGGGCAAGTTTACGGCATCAAGCCGATGAACTGCCTCGCCCACATGGTGATCTACCGGTCCAAGGTGCGCTCGTACCGGGATCTCCCCCTGCGGTACTTCGAGCTCGGCACCGTGCACCGGCACGAAAAGTCCGGCGTGCTCCATGGGCTCACCCGGGTGCGGGGGTTCACCCAGGACGACGCCCACATCCTGTGCACCCCGGAGCAGTTGCTCGACGAGATCTCGGGCATTCTCGATTTCGTCCAGGACGTCATGGGGCTTTTCGGGTTCGAGTACGAGGTGGAACTCTCCACCCGGCCCGAGAAATCCATCGGCGACGACGAGGCCTGGGAGCGGGCCACCCGCGCCCTTGAAGAGGCCCTTCGCAGCCGGGGGATGGCCTACGGGGTCTGCGAGGGGGAGGGGGCGTTTTACGGGCCCAAGATCGACGTGAAACTGCGCGACGCGCTTGACAGAAAGTGGCAGTGTGCTACAATCCAGGCCGATTTTACCCTCCCGGAACGGTTCGATCTCACCTACGTGGGGGCCGACGGGGAGCGGCACCGGCCGGTGATGCTCCACCGAGTGATCCTGGGTTCGATCGAGCGGTTCATCGGGATCTTGATCGAGCATTTCGCCGGAGCGTTTCCGACCTGGCTGGCCCCGGTCCAGGTTGTCCTCCTGCCCATCTCCGACCGTCACGCCCCCTACGCCCGCAAGGCGGAAGGGCTGTTGCGCGCCCGCGGGGTGCGGGTGGAGGTGGACGACCGCAACGAGACGCTGCGGTACAAGATCCGGGAGGCGCAGCTCCAGAAGGTGCCCTACATGGTCGTGGTGGGCGACCGGGAGGTGTCCGACGGCACGGTGTCGCCGCGGCCCCGGTCGGGGGATCCGCTGCCCACCATGCCGCTGGAGGAGTTCGTGGAGCGGGTGGCCGAGGAGGCCGCCGTGCCCCGATTGGAGGAGCGACGCTGAACGCCCTGACCGAGGAGGTGCCCCATCGCTGACCAACCCCGCATCAACCGCATGATCCGGGTCCGGGAGGTCCGGACCATCGGGCCCGACGGTTCCCAACTCGGGATCCTGCCGATCGAACGGGCCCTGGCCCTGGCGGAAGAGATGGACATGGACCTGGTGGAGGTGGCGCCCCAAGCCCGGCCGCCGGTTTGCAAGATCATGGACTACGGCCGGTACAAGTACCACCAGGCCAAGAAAGCCCAGGAGGCCCGCAAGCGCCAGGTCCAGACCCAGGTCAAGGAGGTCAAGGTCCGCCCCAAGACCGACGAGCACGACTTCCAGGTCAAGCTGAAGAAGGTGCGCGAGTTCTTGGACGAAGGGCACAAGGTCAAGGTCACGGTCATGTTCCGGGGCCGCGAGGTCACCCTGCCGGAACGGGGCCTGCAGCAGTTGCAGCGAATGGTCGAGGAGTTGGGCGACGAGGCGAAGGTGGAGCAGGCCCCCCGCATGGAGGGCCGCAACATGTTCATGCTGCTCTCCCCGCCGCCCCGGGCCGCGAAGAAATCCTGAAGCGCGAGAGAGGAAGACGCCATGCCGAAGATGAAGACCCACCGGGCGGCGGCCAAGCGGTTCAAGAAGACCGCCACCGGAAAGTTCAAGTACCGCCGGGCGTTTCGCAGCCACCTGCTGGGCGGCAAGAAGGCCAAGCGCAAGCGGCAACTGCGCCGGCCCGATTTCGTGGACGCCACCCACGCCCGGCACATGCAAAAGCTCTTGCCCTACGCGTAGTCCCGAACCGTTTTCCAGTTCCCCGCGGAACGCACCTCATCCCCGGGTCCGCCATGTACCTGGGGGATAGGGGGTCCGACCCGGACCGGCCGCGGGGACGCGTTTGCCAACCCAAGGAGAAAAGCCATGGCACGTTCCCGTCCCTCGGTTGCGTCGCGCCAGCGCCGCAAAAAGATCCTGAAGCAGGCCCGCGGGTACTACGGCGCCCGCCGCCGCCACCTCCGGAAGGCCATCGAGACCCTGCACCGGGCCTGGGTGTACAGCTACCGCGACCGCAAGAACCGGAAGCGGGAGTTCCGGCGTCTGTGGATCGCCCGGATCGGCGCGGCCGCCAAACAGAACGGCACCTCCTACAGCCGGCTCACGCACGCCCTCAAGACGGCCGGGGTGGAACTCAACCGCAAGATGCTCGCCGAGCTCGCGGTGCGCCACCCCGAGGATTTCGCCCGGCTGGTGGAAGAGGTCCGCTAGGCCTCCCCCCGGCCTAGCCCACCCCCGCTCCCGCCATGATTGACCAGCTCCGAGCCCTCGCCGACCGGGCCCTGGCCGAGATCCGCGCCGCGCCCGATTCCCAGGCCCTCGATGCCCTCCGGGTCCGGTACCTGGGGCGCAAGGGCGACCTCACCGCCTGCCTGAAGGAGATGGGCCGGCTCGACCCGGCCGAGCGGCCCGTGGTGGGCCGGGTGGCCAACGAGGTCAAGGCGGCCATCGAGAGGGCGCTGGCCGAGCGGAGGGAGGCTCTCGGCCGGGCCGAGTTGGATCGTAGGCTCCAGGCCGAGGCCGTGGACGTCACCCTGCCGGGCCGCAGGGGCCACCGGGGCGGGCTACACCCGATCACCCGGGTGGTGCGGGAACTCCTGGAGATCTTCGGCCAGATGGGGTTTTCGGTGGCCGAGGGGCCCGAGGTGGAGCTCGAGTACTACAACTTCGAGGCCCTGAACATCCCGGCCGACCACCCCGCCCGTGACATGCAGGACACCTTCTTCGTGGCCCCCGGGGTGGTGCTTCGTACCCACACGAGCCCGGTGCAGATCCGCACCATGGAGGCCCAGAAGCCCCCGGTGAAGATCGTGGCCCCGGGCAAGGTGTACCGGTGCGACTCCGACGTCACCCACTCCCCCATGTTCCACCAGATCGAGGGGCTGCTGGTGGACCGGGACGTGACCTTCGCCGACCTCAAGGGCGTGCTCACCGAGTTCGTGCACCGGTACTACGGTCCCGACACGGGGGTGCGGTTCCGTCCCAGCTTTTTCCCGTTCACCGAGCCCAGCGCCGAGGTGGACATCCAGTGTGTGCTGTGCGGGGGTTCGGGCTGCCGGGTGTGCTCGGGCACGGGCTGGCTCGAGATCCTGGGCTCGGGCATGGTGGACCCGGCGGTGTACGGGTTCGTGGGGTACGACCCCGAGGAGGTCCAGGGGTTCGCCTTCGGCCTCGGGGTCGAGCGGATCGCGATGCTCAAGTACGGCATCGACGACATCCGGCTCTTTTTCGAAAACGACCTTCGGTTCCTCGGGCACTTCGGCTGAGCGTCCCATGCGCGTTCCGGTTTCCTGGCTCAAAGAGTACGTGGAGTTCGACCTCGGGCCCGAGGCCCTCGCCGAGCGCCTCACCATGGCGGGCCTCGAGGTGGGCGCCGTGGAGCGCCGGGGCGAGGGGATCGAGGGGGTGGTGGTGGCGCAGATCCTGGAAAAGGGGCCCCACCCGAACGCCGACCGCTTGAGCCTGTGCCGGGTCACCGATGGGGCCGAGACCTACGAGATCGTGTGCGGCGCCACAAACATGGCCGCGGGCGACAAGGTGGCCCTGGCCCGGGTGGGGGCGCGGCTTCCCGGCGGGTTCAAGATCAAGAAGACCAAGATCCGGGACCAGGTGAGCTACGGCATGATGTGCTCCGAGCGGGAGCTCGGCCTCGGCGAGGACCACTCGGGGATCCTGATTCTGCCGGCCGACGCCCCGGTGGGCACCGACCTTCTGGAGTACCTGGGACTCCCGGAGACCGTGATCGAGGTGGAGATCACCCCGAACCGGCCCGACTGCCTGTCGGTGGTGGGGGTGGCCCGGGAGGTGGCGGCCCTGACCGGAGGCGAACTCCGGATCCCCGAGCCCGAGGTCCCCGAAGAGGGGCCCGCCGTGGAGGAGCTCACCTCGGTGGAGATCCGCGACCCCGACCTCTGCCACCGCTACGCGGCCCGGGTGATCCGGGGCGTGCGGGTGGGGCCGTCGCCCCTGTGGCTGCGCCGGCGCCTCGAGGCCTGTGGGGTGCGGTCCATCAACAACGTGGTGGACGTGACGAACTACGTGCTCCTGGAGCTCGGGCACCCCTTGCACGCTTTCGACCGAAACCGGCTCGTGGAGGGCCGCATCGTGGTCCAGCGGGCCCGGGACGGCGAGCGGTTTACCACCCTGGACGGCCAGGAGCGCGAGCTCGACGCCGACACCCTGGTCATCTGCGACGCCGAGCGGCCCGTGGCCCTGGCCGGCGTCATGGGGGGCGAGAACTCCGAGGTCGAGCCCGACACCACCGAGATCCTTCTGGAGAGCGCCTGGTTCCTGCCCTCGAACATCCGGCGCACGTCCCGGCGGCTCGGGCTTCGCACCGAGGCCTCCTACCGCTTCGAGCGGGGCACCGACATCGAGGGGCTCCTCCGGGCCCTCGACCGGGCCACGGAACTCATCGTCCAACTGGCCGGCGGCACCGTGGCCCGGGGCGTCTACGACGCCTACCCGACCCGGCACGAGCCGGCGCGGGTTCGCCTGCGGTACGACCGGGTGCGGGGCCTTCTGGGAACCGAGATCCGGGCCGAGGAGGTGCGAACGATCCTCGCGAGCCTCGGCATGGCCGAGGAGGGGGCCGATGCGGAGTCCGTCACCGTGCGGGTGCCCACCCACCGGGTGGACCTGGAGCGGGAGGTGGACCTGATCGAGGAGGTGGCCCGGATCCACGGGTACGAGCGGATCCCCACCACGCTTCCCCGGGTGCCGATGCGGCCCGACCCGGCACCGGCGAGGCGGCGGGCGGCGAACCGGGCCCGGGACCTCCTGGCCGGCCAGGGCTACTACGAGGCGGTGTGTTTGAGCTTCGGGGACCCGGCCGACGACGACCGGCTGGGCCTTCCCGAGGGAGATGCCCTGCGTCACCACGTCGTGCTCGCCAACCCCCTGGGCCGGGACTCCTCGGTGCTCCGGACGACGCTCGTGCCGGGCCTGTTGCGGAGCCTCGCCCGCAACCAGCGACGCCAGGCGCGCTCCGCGAGGCTCTTCGAGGTGGGGCGCACGTTCCATCCCCGGGAGGGCGAGGCCCTGCCGGACGAAACCCCCCGGGTGGCGGCGGTGGCTGCCGGGGCCCGGGACCCGCTGGCCTGGTGGAGCGGGGACGAGGCCGTGGATTTCTTTGACGCCAAGGGCGCCCTCGAAACCCTGCTCCTGGGGTTCGGGCTCGGCAGCCTCCGGTTCGTGCCCACCGCCGACCTTCCCTGGCTTCACCCCGGCCGGGCGGCCCGGGTCGAGGCCGAGGGACGGGCGCTCGGATGGGTGGGGGAGTTCCACCCCGGCCGCCTCGGGGATTGGGACCTCGAGGGCCCCGTGGCCGGGTTCGAGGTGGACCTCGACGCGGTTCTGGATCTTTCCCGGGAACCCGGGGCGTTTCCGGGGCTTCCCCGGTATCCGGCGGTGCAGCGGGATCTTGCCGTCCTGGTGGATCCGGCCCGGGCCCGGGCCCAGGACGTCGTGGACGCGGTGTGGGCCGCCGGGTCCGCCCTCGTACGGGAGGTCGAGATCTTCGACGTGTACCGAGGCGAGCGCATCCCGGAGGGGTTGGTGAGCCTGGCGCTCCGGGTCACCTATCGGGCCGACGACCACACCCTGACGGATGAGGAGGTTCGGGCCGAGGAGGCCCGGGTTCTCGAATCGTTGGCCGCGCGTACCGGGGCTCGCCTTCGGTAGGGCCGCCCGGACAGGGCGGCGAGGAATCGTTTCCATGCACGCGAAAAAGGACGGGACAACCATGACGAAATCGGATCTCGTGGAGGCGCTGCACGAGCGGGTGGGCTTTAGCCGGAAGCGGTCGGCCGAGGTGGTGGGGCTCATCCTGGAACTCATCAAGGAGGCCCTGGAGCAGGGCGAGAAGGTGAAGATCAGCGGGTTCGGCAACTTCGAGGTGCGCCAGAAGGCGGCCCGCCGGGGCCGGAACCCCCAGACCGGCGAGTCCATCACCATCCGCGAGCGCCGGGTGCTCACCTTCAAGCCGAGCCAGGTGCTCAAGGAGCGCCTGAACAACGGCTGAACGGCGCGCCGGGGCCGTTGCACCGGGCGGCTCTCGCTGGTATGATTGGCGCCCTTCCGGGCGAAGGAGCGGGCGTTGGAGAGCCGGGGGATCCCCCAGAAGCTCTACTACCGGATCGGGGAGGTGGCGGAGATCGTCGGGGTCAAGCCCCACGTGCTCCGGTACTGGGAGAGCGAGTTTCCGTTCCTCTCCCCCCGAAAGAGC
>NZ_BAAHFQ010000139.1:0-7362 GCF_054681715.1 Deferrisoma sp. | reverse complement strand
GGAGGTGTGGCGCTACATCGTGGCCCGGGTACGCCAGGAGTACCCGGACACCGTGTTCCTGCTCGAGGGGCTGGGAGGGCCCGTGGCCACCACCGAGGCCCTGCTCGCGGACGCGGGGCTCGACTGGGCCTACTCGGAGCTTTTCCAGAACTACGACCGGGGCCAGATCGAGTGGTATCTGCCCGAGGCCGAGCGGATCGCCCAGGCCCGAGGCCTCCTGGTCCACTACGCCGAGACCCACGACAACAACCGGCTCGCCGCCACCTCCGAGGCCTTCGCCCGGCTGCGCACCGCCCTCACCGCGCTCCTGAGCCGCCGGGGCGCGTTCGGCATCACCTGCGGGGTGGAGTGGCTCGCCACCGAGAAGCTCGACGTCCACGGCGCCTCCGACCTCGCTTGGGGCGCCCAGCCGAACCTGGTGGATTGGATCGCCCGGCTCCACGCGATCCACGAGGTCCACCCGTCGTTCCTGCCCGGCGCGAGAATCCAGCTCGTGACCCGCGGGCCGGGAAACGTGCTGGCGGTCCGGCGCGAGGACCGGGACGGCCGGTTCCCCCTGCTGGTGGCCGCGAACCTGAATCCGGGCGAGCCCGCCCGGGTGGCCTGGGATCCCGGGGCCACCCCGGGGGAGCCGCCCCTCCGGGACCTCCTCACGGGCCGTGAATGGGTCCCCGAGCCCACGGCGGCCGGCCCCGGCCTCGCCCTCGACCCCGGCCAGGTCGTGTGCCTCACGGCCCGCCCGGCCGACCTGGAGGCCGTGGAGCAGGCCCTAGCCGAGCCCCCGGGGTTCCTCGAGCCGGTGCGGCGGCAGCGGCTCCGGGCCAAGGTGCTGGATCTGGCCCGGTGGTTCGGCCGGGAGGACGCCGTGCTCGACGACCTCGACGCCCTGGCCGAGGAGCTCGGCCGGGACCCGGCCGGGGCCTCGGCCCGGATCGCGGGCCGGAGATGGCCGCCGGTGGTGCGCTGGAGGTGGCCGGCCGACGCCCGGCGGCGGGTGCCGGTGCCCCCGGGTGCCGTGCTCCTCGTCACGGCGGAGAGCCGGTTCCGGGCCGACCTTCGGATGGGGGACCGGACCCTGGCCCGGGAGGACTCCCTGCCGCTCCCGGGAGGGGGGCAGTTCGCCGTCGTGGTGCCCGGGATCCGGCCCGAGGAGGCCCAGGGGGTCGGCCTGGCCCTGCGGGTGTACGAGACGGAGGGCGCGAAGGCGGTGGAGGCGCCGGTGCTCCTGCTGGGCACGGCGGAGCCGTGGGTGCGGATGGGGTTCGAGGGCGCTTCGATCCGGGGCCGGTACGCGCTCCTGGCGAACGCCCGGGGGGCCATGGCCCAGGTGCGGGCCGAATGGGGGGAGGTGGAAAGCCTCTACGACGCGTGGCTGGCCGGAAACCTCGACCCGGACCGGCCGGTGGACCGCCACGTCATGCTGAAACGGATGCGGGGATGGGTGGTCTACCGGGGGTACAGCCAGGCCCTGGGCGCCGGGTGCACCGAGCGGTTCGGCGTGGATCCCGACGGCGCGGCCCGGTGGAGGTTCTCGGTGCCCTGCGGCATGGGCCGCCGGGTCGTGCTCGACGCGGTCCTGCGCATCGCCCCCGATGAGAACCGGGTGCAGGCCGAGTTCCACCGCCAGGCGGCCGGGGAGGGCCCGGACGTCCTGCCCGACGACGAGCCGGTGCGCCTCATCCTCCGGCCCGACGTGGAGGACCGCACCAACCACGGCCACACCAAGGCCTACGCCGGCCCCGAGAAGGTGTGGCCCAAGGCCGTGCGGCCGTTCCCGGCCGGCTTCGAGTTCGCCCCCGACCCGGCGCGGCGCCTCGTGGTGGCGGCCATGCCCGGGGAGTTCGTGCCCGAGCCGGAGTGGATCTACGGGATCCACCACCCCTGGGAGGCCTCCCGGGGCATCGACCCCCTCTCCGACGCCTTCAGCCCGGGATACCTGCGGCTTCGATTGGCCGGGGGCGAGCGGGCGTTGGTGCAGGCCGAGATCCGGACCGGCCGGGAGTTCCCGGCCCCGGCGCCCCGGATGCGGGTCCGGCGTCCCCGGGGGGACCGGGTCCCGCTCCCCGCGGCTCTTCGGGCGGCCCTCGACGCGTTCTTGGTCCACCGGGACGGGGGGCTCACCGTGATCGCGGGATACCCCTGGTTCCTGGACTGGGGCCGGGACACCCTCATTTTCCTCCGGGGCGCCGTGGCCGCCGGGTTCGGGGAGGAAGCCCTCGAGATCCTCCTGAGCTTCGCCCGGTTCGAGGACCGGGGGACGATCCCCAACATGATCCGGGGCGCCGACACCTCGAACCGGGACACGTCCGACGCCCCCCTCTGGCTCCTCGTGGTGGCCGGGGAGGTCGCCGAGGTGTTGGGCGGGGCGGTGTGGGACGAGGACTGCGGGGGCCGGACCCTCCGGGACGTGGCCCGCTCCATCGCCGAACACTACCTCTCGGGCACCCCCAACGGGGTGCGGGCCGATCCGGCCACCGGGCTCGTGTTCAGCCCGGCCCATTTCACCTGGATGGACACGAACCACCCGGCGGGCACGCCCCGGGAGGGGTACCCGGTGGAGATCCAGGCCCTGTGGCACCGGGGGCTCCGGGTGCTGGCCGAGGCCACCGGGGACGCCCGGTGGGCCGGGGTGGCGGACCGGGTGCGGGACGCGTTTCGGGCCCTCTTCTTCCGGGACGACCTCGGGTTCCTGTCCGACTGCCTCCACGGGCCCCCGGGCACCCCCCCGGCCGAGGCCACGGCCGACGACCACCTGCGGCCCAACCAGCTCCTGGCCCTCACCCTGGGGCTCTACGACGAGCCAACGGGGTGCCGGAGGGTGCTCGAGAACTGCCAGGAACTCCTGGTGCCCGGCGCCATCCGGAGCCTCGCGGATCGGCCGCTGGGGGTGCCGTTGACGATCGAACACCTGGGGCGGGTCCTGGGCGACCCCCATCGCCCGTACCAGGGCCGGTACGAGGGGCCCGAGGACACGGCCCGAAAGCCCGCCTACCACAACGGCACGGCCTGGACCTGGCCGTTTCCGCTCTACGCCGAGGCCCTGTGGCGGGTGTACGGGGAAGAGGCGCGCGGGGAGGCCCGGGCCCTCCTGGGGGCCGTGGCCGGGCTGGTGGAAGGGGGGTGCGTCGGGCACGTGCCGGAGATCCTCGACGGCGACGCCCCCCATGCCCAGCGGGGCTGCGGGGCCCAAGCCTGGGGCGCCTCGGAGTTCGTGCGGGTACTTGCGGTCCTGGACGGCAGGGGATAGGTTGATGGCTCGCCGGTGCGGGCTGCGCCCCCGTCGGGGGCGGCCCGGTGGGGAGGACCGCCGCCCGGGGAGGAAGACCGAGGACCACGGGTATCCATTCCATTGGGAGGAGAAAGAGCTGATGGCAAAGAAAACCCGGAGTAAAACGGGACGGCGAAGGGTTCGGTTCTCGTTTCGGGCCGAACCCGGGAGCCGGGTCTGCGTGGCCGGGACCTTCAACGGCTGGGACCCGGACAAGACCGTGTTGCGGGACCGCACCGGCCAGGGGGAGTACGTCCGGCAGGTGCTTCTCGAACCCGGCCGGTACGAGTACAAGTTCGTCGTGAACGGGGTGTGGTGCGTAGATCCCGAGAACCCCCACTGGGTTCCCAACGAGTTCGGCACGTTGAACAGCGTGCTGGATCTGCGATGATCGGGCCGGCCAAGCCCGGGGGTGAGGGATGAGGCGGCGAAAGCCCCGGATCCTCATCGTGACCCCGGAGATCACGTATCTTCCGGAGGGCATGGGAAACCTGTCGAACCGCCTGACCGCCAAGGCCGGGGGACTGGCCGACGTGTCGGCCTCCCTGGTGGCGGCGCTCTTCGATCTGGGGGCCGATGTGCACGTGGCCCTGCCCCACTACCGGCAGCTCTTCCACATCGACATCGGTCGGTTCATCAGCGAGGAGCTTCGGACGTACCTCAGCAAGCTGCCGGAGGACCGGGTCCACCTGGCCGAGGACCGCATCTTCTACTACCGGGACTCGGTGTACAGCGATTACCAGACCGAGAACCTGAAGCTCGCCCTCGTGTTCCAGCGGGAGGTGATCAACAACATCCTGCCCCGGGTGCGGCCCGACCTCGTGCACTGCAACGACTGGATGACCGGGCTCGTGCCGGCCCACGCCCGGCGGCTCGGGATCCCGAGCCTGTTCACCGTGCACAACATCCACACCCGGGAGGCCACCCTGGCCCAGATCGAGGACCTGGGGATCGACGCGGCCGAGTTCTGGATGAACCTCTACTACGTCCGGATGCCGGGGTCCTACGAGGAGACCCGGAACTCGATCCCGGTGGACCTCCTGACGAGCGGGATCTTCGCCTCCCACTTCATCAACACGGTGAGCCCAACGTTCCTGCGGGAGATCGTGGAGGGGCGGCACGACTTCGTCCCCGACCCCGTCCGCCGGGAGATCCGCGCCAAGTACGACGCCGGGTGCGCCGAGGGCATCCTGAACGCACCGGACCCCACGTACAACCCGGTGCGGGACGAGGCGTTGGTGTCCCGGTACGGGCCCGAACGCCACCCCGACGGGAAGCGGGAGAACAAGCTCGCGTTCCAGCGCACCCTGGGCCTCGAGGTGAACCCCGACGTGCCGCTTTTCTTCTGGCCCTCGCGCCTCGACCCGGTGCAGAAGGGATGCGACCTTCTGGCCCACGTGCTCTACGAGATCGTATCGGCCTACTGGCACGACGGGCTACAGGTGGCCTTCGTGGCCAACGGGCCCTACGCCCGGGTGTTCTCCGACATCGTCGCCTTCCACGGGCTTCAGGGCCGGGTGGCCGTGCACCCCTTCCGGGAGGACCTCTCCCGGCTCGGGTACGCCGCGGCCGACTTCGTCCTGATGCCGTCGAAGTTCGAGCCCTGCGGACTCCCCCAGATGGTCGGCATGATTTACGGCGCCCTGCCCGTGGTCCACGACACCGGTGGACTCCACGACACCGTGGAGCCCCTCGACCCGGCCCGGGGCCAAGGCAACGGGTTCCGGTTCGAGGTGTACGACCCGCCGGGGCTCCGGTGGGCGGTCGACCGGGCCATGGACTTTTACCGGCTGCCCCCCGCCGTGCGGTTCCGGGAGGTGCGGCGGATCATGGCCGAGGCCGCCGGCCGGTTCACCCACTCGGAGACGGCCAGGCGCTACATCGAGCTCTACGAGCGGATGCTGGCCCGTCCCCTGGTGGGGTAGCCATGGCGGTTCGCCGGTTTCCCTGGGGGGACCCCCTCCTCGAGCCCTACCGCGACGCGATCGAGGCCCGGCGAGAGCGCATCCGCCGGTGGGAGCGCCGCCTGACCCGCGGTCGGACGCGGCTGGCCGATTTCGCGAGCGGCCACGAGTATTTCGGGCTCCACCGGACCCCGGAAGGTTGGCGGTTCGCCGAGTGGGCGCCCGCGGCCGAGGCCATCTACCTCGTGGGCGACGCCACCGGGTGGCGGGAGGACGAACGCTACCGGCTCCGTCGGCTCGACGCCCACGGCCGGTGGGAACTCACCCTTCCGGCCGACGGACTCGCCCACGGCCAGCATTACAAGCTCAAGGTGTACTGGCCCGGGGGTTCGGGGGAGCGGATCCCGGCCTGGGCCCGGCGGGTGGTCCAGGACCCGGAGACCCGGCTGTTCAGCGCCCAGGTGTGGGCCCCGGCCGAGCCCTACCGGTGGCGGCACGAGGCCCCTCCGGCCCGGGAGGCCCCCCTCATCTACGAGGCCCACGTGGGCATGGCCCAGGAACGGGAGGGCATCGGCACCTACGCCGAGTTCCGCGACCACGTCCTGCCGCGCATCGTTCGTCTCGGGTACAACACCGTGCAGCTCATGGCCGTGGCCGAGCACCCCTACTACGGGTCGTTCGGGTACCACGTGTCGAGCTTTTTCGCGGCCTCGAGCCGGTTCGGGACCCCGGAGGATCTGAAATCCCTCGTGGACGAGGCCCACCGCCTGGGGCTTCGGGTGATCATGGACCTGGTGCACTCCCATGCCGTGAAAAACGAGAACGAGGGCCTCGGCCGGTTCGACGGCACCCGGTACCAGTACTTCCACGACGGGCCCCGGGGCGAGCATCCGGTGTGGGACTCGCTGCTGTTCGACTACGGCAAGCCCGAGGTTCTTCACTTCCTGTTGTCGAACTGCCGCTTCTGGCTCGACGAGTACCGGGTGGACGGGTTTCGGTTCGACGGGGTCACGAGCATGCTCTACCTCCACCACGGCCTGGGCCACGCGTTCGGGTCCTATGGGGAGTACTTCGGGCCGGACGTGGACGAGGACGCGTACGCCTATCTGGCCCTGGCGAACCGGGTGATCCACCAGGTGCGGCCCGACGCGATCACGGTGGCCGAGGACGTGAGCGGCATGCCGGGCCTGTGCGCCCCGGTGGGGCAGGGCGGGGCGGGGTTCGGCTACCGCCTGGCCATGGGGGTGCCGGACTGCTGGTTCCGGTTGGTGCGGGAGGTGCCCGACGAGGCCTGGGACCTGGGTTGGCTCTGGCACGAGCTCAACAACCGCCGGCCCGAGGAGCGGGTGGTGAGCTACGCCGAGAGCCACGACCAGGCGCTGGTGGGGGGGAAGAGCCTGATTTTCGAGTTGATCGACGCGGCCATGTACGACCACATGCACCGGTCGCAGGCGAACCTGGCGGTGGAACGGGGCGTGGCCCTTCACAAGATGATCCGGCTGGCCACCCTGGCCACGGCCGGGCACGGGTACCTGACCTTCATGGGCAACGAGTTCGGCCACCCCGAGTGGGTGGACTTTCCCCGCGAGGGGAACGCCTGGTCGTACCGGCACGCCCGCCGGCAGTGGAGCCTGGCCGACGACCCCGATCTTCGCTACCACGGGCTGGGGGAGTTCGACCGGGCCATGATCGCCCTGGCCCGGGACGAGGGGTTCCTGGGCCGGGACGAGCCCCGGCTCCTGGCGCTCCGGGCCGAGGACAAGGTGCTCGCCTGGGCCCGGGGGCGGTGCTACTTCCTGTTCAACTTCCACCCCACCCGGTCGGTGGCGGAGTACCCGGTCGAGGTGCCGCCGGGGGCCTACGACCTCGTTTTGGACACCGACGAGCCCCAGTTCGCCGGGCCGGGCCGGGTGGCCCCGGGGCAGCGGTTCCTGACCCACCCGCTCCCGGGGGGGCACCTGGGCATCCGGGTCTACCTGCCGAGCCGGTGCGCCCTGGTGCTCCGCCGGAACCCCTGACGCGTTTTCACGAGAAAGGACACCTCCCATGCAGATCCGAACCTTCTCGGTGATCCCGCGGCTACCGGAGCGGCTCGCCCCTCTCCTGGAGATCGCCCACAACCTCTGGTGGGTGTGGAACCCCGAGGCCGTGGACCTCTTTCGCCGCATCGACCACGACCTGTGGTCGTCC
>NZ_BAAHFQ010000138.1:0-7397 GCF_054681715.1 Deferrisoma sp. | reverse complement strand
GCGGGTGCTCGTGTACCCCCGCCAGGGCACCGAGGCCCGGCTCCACGCCTTCTGGAGCCTGGGGATCGGGGGCCACATCGACCGGGAGGACGCGGACGGCGCGGAGGCCGGTCCGGCCCTCCTGGAGCGGGCCGCCCGGCGAGAGGTGGCCGAGGAGTATCCCGCCCGGTGGGTCGGGGACCTCGAGGTGGTGGGGCTCATCAACGAGGACGAGACCGACGTGGGCCGGGTCCACGTGGGGGTGTGCTGCCGGCTCACGGTGGACCCCGCGACCGCCGAGGAGGGGGACGGAGAACTCGCCGGCCACCGATGGGTGGATCCGGCGGATCCGGCCGCCGGGTTGCCGGAAGGGGCCGGGTTCGAACTCTGGTCCGAACTCGCCTGGGCCCTCCACCGGGAGGCCCCGTGACCGACCCGGTCCGATCGGCCCGGGCCGAACGGCTCCGGGCCGGGGTCGAGGCCGCGGCCGAGGAGGCCCGCCAGGGCCTCCGGGACCTGGCGGCCCGGCGGCCCGACCTCGGGGGCCGGGTCCGGGACTGGCTCGCCCAGGTGGACCGAGCCCTGGCCCGGGCCGCCGACGCCGAGGTCCGGGTGGCCCTGGTGGGGGCCGTGAAATCCGGGAAATCCACCCTCGCCAACGCCCTCGTGGGCCGGGACGCCCTGCCCCGGGGGTCGGGGGTGCTCACGGCCCAGGTCACCGAACTCGTTCCGGCCGACCGGCCCGGCACCACGGTCACCTGGCGGTCCCGAGCCGCCGTGAACCGGGCCTTTTCGCTCCACCTCGAGGCCCTGGGCCGCCCGGGCCGTTGGGACCTCTGGAACCCCGGCCACCGGGCGGCGGCCCGCGCCCTCCTGGACGGCCCCCCTTCCCCCCACCGCACCGCCCTGGCCGCGCTCCTCTGCGGGTTCGACGCCGTGGCCGACCGGCTCGCCGACACCCCCCGGGACGAGCCCCTCCCCCTGGGCGAGGACCTCTGGGGCTGGGTCACCCGGGACGAGGTGGCCACGTTTCTCGAGGCCGTGCGGGTGGAGATCCCGGCCCCGGACCTCCCCGCGGGGGCTGTTCTCGTGGACTGCCCCGGGGTGGACGCCTGGAACGCGGCCCACGGCGCCGTGGTGGACCGGGCGCTTCTCGGGGCCCACGCCATCGTGTACGTGATCTCCGGGCGGGTGGGCCTGCGGGAGGCGGATCTTCGGTTCCTGGAGGCCCTGCGGGGGTACGGGCTCTTACCCATCACGCGGTTCGTGCTGAACGCCGACCTCTCCGAACTCCGGGGCCCGGCCGACCTGGCCCGGGTGGCCGGCGCGGTGGAGCGGGACCTCCGGGGCCTGGGGGTGGGGGAAGAACCCGCCGCGTTCTCGGCCCTCCTGGGGCTCCTGGACCGCCTGGCCCTCCTGGATCCCGAGCGCATCGCCCCCGGAGAGGCCCGGCTTCGGGAGGCCTGGGAGGGATCCCCCCTCGCGGCCCCCTTCCGGGACGCCTTCCGGGCGTTTCGGGACGGGCTCTGGGCCCGGGTGGAGGCCGAGCGGGACCGGCTCGTCCTCGCCCGGTGCCGGGCGGACCTCCGGCGGGTGATGGTGGAGGCCTTGGCCGCGGCCGGGGGCGCGACGCCCCTGGGGCTCGGGCGGGGCCCTTGGCGGGCCGACACGGCCGATGCCCTCCTGGGCTGGCTCGCGGAGCGGATGGCCGGGGCGGCCGAGCGGGAGAAGGAACGGATCGCCGCGGAACTCGGCCGGGGGTTCGGCCGGCGGCGAAGCCCCCAGCGCCGGGCCTGGGCGGCCCGGGTGGCCGAACTCGACCCCGCCGCGCCCGACTACCGGGACCGGATCGAGGCCGTGCTCGCGGCGACCGAACCCCTGCGGGTGAACGCGGTGCGAAACCTGGCCCTGGAGGCCCGGGGCGCCCTGGCCCGGGCGGGGGAGAGCCTGGCCCGGGAGGCGGCCGAGGCCCTGGAGAAGGCCGGGCGCCCCCCGGGCGAGGCGCCCGACCGCCGGGCGCTCTCCCGCCAGATCACGGCCACCCGGCGGATCCCCCTGTTCCGGGGAACCGCCGGGGCCTCGGACCGCCGGACCGGCCTTTGGGACCGGCTCCGGGCCGGGGGACGTGCGGGGGCGGCCGCCCGGCGGGCCGGCGCGGCGCTGGCCCTGGAGCGGGCCTGGTCGGCCTACCTCGAGCGGGTCGAGGCCGACTGCCTCGCCCCCCACGTGGACGAGGCCGCGGCCCAGGTTTACGATGCCCTGGCCGAATGGGTGCTCGGCACCCTCGGGGGGCCGCGGGATCCGAGGCCGGAACCCTGAAGCCTCCCCGGGGTTCGGCGGTTCGGGCCCGTCGCGGCCCGAGCCCAGCGACCCGGGATCGTGAGACGGGCCCCGGGCCCCCCGGTGGCCCCAGCGCGGCGAGTCCGCCGGAAGGAGACGCCATGAGGGAAGCCATCCGCACCTACGCGCTCGAGGCCGGGGTGGACGACGTGGGGTTTGCGGCGGCCCCGGGCTATCGAAGCCCGCTCTCCCCGCCGCTGGTGCGGCTCCTCCCCGGGGCCCGGTCGATCGTGGTCCTGGCCTACCGGGAACTCTCCACCTGCGAGAGCCCGAGCCCCCAGATCGCCATGAACGGCCGGCTCGACGTCATGGAGTTCTCCCGGTCGTGCAACTACAAGGTCGCCCGGTTCA
Source organism: Deferrisoma sp. (assembly GCF_054681715.1). Classification (NCBI taxonomy): domain Bacteria; kingdom Pseudomonadati; phylum Thermodesulfobacteriota; class Deferrisomatia; order Deferrisomatales; family Deferrisomataceae; genus Deferrisoma; species Deferrisoma sp. Next base: position 4,727 of record NZ_BAAHFQ010000138.1, on the reverse strand, counting down.
TCGAGCGGGAAACCGGGGCCCGGGCCGTCACCGTGCCGGCCTCGTATCCCCTGGAGATGAGCCTCGAGACCAAGGGAACCGTGGGCGACCTGTCGCTTCGCCACGCCGCCGTGGCCGCGGGTCTCGGGCGGTTCGGCCGCCACAACCTGGTGATCCACCCCCGGCTGGGAAGCCGGGTCGTGTTCACGGCGGTGGTCACCGAGGCCGAACTCCCACCCGACCCGCCGGTGGCCGAGGAACTGTGCACCGGGTGCGGCCTGTGCGTGGAGAACTGCCCGGCCTCGGCCCTGGACGAGGAGGGCAAGACCGACGTCATGAAGTGCCTCAAGAACTCCCAGCCCTACGGCATCGCCGGGGCGATCCGGTTCTGGACCCAGTTCGGCGAGGCCGACCCCGCAGAGCGCAAGGCCATGCTCCGCGACCCCCACTACTGGCGCCTCTACCAGGCCGGGTTCATCGGGTTCCAGTACTTCTGCTTCCGGTGCATGGCCACCTGCACGGTGGGCCGAACCTGAGCCCCGCGCCGGCCCCCCCTCACGGGGCGGCCGCCCGTTCCCTCAAGCGGCGCGCCAGTTCGGCGCCCAGGGCCCGGGCGGCTTCGATCTTCTCGGGCTGTTTCGCCAGGTCCGGGGTGGTCTCGGGGGTGATCCGGGGGTTCGGGCCGTAGAGCTTGCGCACCGCACCGGCGTCGCAGCCCTCCCCGTATCCGCAGGAGAAGCAGCTCGCCGGTCCCTGGGCCGACACCGCGCCCACGTACTCGATCTGGTTCGCCGCGAAAAAGGCCCTCACGTTCTCGGCCGGGGGATCCGGCATCCGGCCCCCCACACTGGCCACGGCCCCGAGCTTTCCGGCCAGAAGCGCCCGGTCCCGGTGGCGAAACTGGTAGAACCGCTCCAGGAAACAGTGGGTGAGGCCGTTGAGCAGGCCGAAGTAGTTGGGGGCGCCGATCACCAGGGCGTCGGCGGCCAGCACCTTCTCCCGCAGGGGCGCCATGTCGTCGCGCACCTTGCACACGTTGTCCTCCACGCAGCCGAGGCAGGCGATGCACGGGCCGATCCGCCGGCCGGCCAGGGAGACGAACTCCGTGTCGCAGGCCGCCCCTTCGAGGACCGCCTGCACGAGCCGGTCGGTGGTGCTCCCCCGCCGAGGGCTGCCGGAGACGCCGAGAATCTTCATGGGTGGAAACCTCCTTGTGGGTTCACGATGGGCCCGCGGCCGGGAAACCGTTCAGGAGTTCGCCCAGCACGCGACGAAACCGGTCCAGGGTCGCCGGGATCACCTCGATCGGGGTCCCGGTGTACTCGAAAAACTCCAGCAGTTCCATCTCGTCCAGCGGTTCCAGCCCGAAATCGAGTAAGGCGATGGACTCGTAGAGGCCGAAGTTCGTTCGGGCGTCCACCTCGTCCCACCCCAGGGCCTCCCGAAAAATCCCCCGCCAGTGCCGCAGCCAGCCGCGGGACATCACGAAGGCCTTGCGGTCCTCGAGGGCGCGGCGCTCGTCCTCGTCCAGAAACGCGGCGATGCAGTCCTTGCCCGGCAGGCGGCACCCCCCGCAACTCGCCAGCAGAAGGTCCAGGTCGGGGTGGCACGCGCCAAACAGGCACAGGGGGCGCTGCGCCCCGGCGAGTTCGGCCTCCAACGCCGCCTTCAATCGGTCCAGGTCGCCGTGGAGGCCGGGGGCGATCCAGACGGCGTTCCGAACCGCGTCCGGGGCCACCTCTTCCACCTCCCGGCGAAAGATCTCGCACGCCACGATCTTCACGATCCACCTCCTGGGTCACGGCCGTCCGAGGGAGGGGGGCGCCGAGGCGCCCCTCCCCTTTTTCCGGTGCCCTTACAGAGCGCGGGACAGGATGGTGTCGGCCACCGCCTCGGGGCTGGCGAACGGGAAGTCCGCCGCCGTGAGCACGGTGCCCGCGTCGCCGGCACGGAGCTTCACGTCCCCGGCCTGGCAGGTCGCGTCGGGTCCGCCGAACGCGGCCAGCAGGGCCTCGGGCGTGGCGATGGGGAACTCCGCGCCAGCCAGGGCCTCGATGATCTGCTTTCGGAGTTCGGCCTTCACGTCCATGACACTCTCCTTTCGGTCTGGGGCCCGGGTGGTAGATTGAACTCCCTGCTCACCCCGCCCGGGCCGGTCTGTGTGGACGCCTTTGAGGCTACCGGAGCCGTTCGGGCCCGGTTGTAGCGGGCGCTACCGATGGAAGGGTTTTCAGGGACCCCACCCCGGCCGGGGAGGGAGGGCGGCGCCGTAGGCCTTCGTGTAGTCGCCGCTACACCGCCGGTTCCCCTTCGCGGGCATGCTGTGCGCCACGGGGGAAGACGCGACAGCCGGGGGGACTCGGGAAACGACCTGCACCCCAGAGAGAGGAGATGACCATGGCGGGATGTCTGTGTGCCGAGATCGCCGGGCCGGGCGTGGAACTCAGCCCCAAGTGTTTCGGCCACGTGTGGCTGTTCGAGGGGGCGCCGCCCGAGGCCTGGGAGACGGTGAGCAAGGAACTCGTCCGCCGGCGCTACGAACCGAACCAGACCATTTTCAGCCAGGGCGAGGCGGCGAACTCCATGTACCTGATCAAGGGCGGGGCGGTGAAACTCTGGAAGCTCACCGAGGACGGCCGGGAACTCATCCTGGGGTTCCGCAAGGCCGGCGACCTCCTGGGGGAGAGCGTGTTCATCGAGGAGGGGGAGTACCCCGTGTTCGCCACGGCCATCACCCCCTCGCTCGTGTGCGGCCTCAGCCGGCCGACCTTCGAGCGGCTCGTGGAGCGGCACCCCCAGGTGGGGCTTGCGGTGATCAAAAACCTGGCCAAGCGGATCGACTACCTCACCGGCAAACTCGGGGCCCTTTCCGAGCCCAGCCTCGAGGAACGGCTCTACAAGACCCTCCTCACGGTGGCGGAGCAGGTGGGCACCCCCGTGCCGGGGGGCTGGAACATCGCGTTCCCTCTGACCCACGAGGAGATCGGGTTCCTCGTGGGCGCCCACCGGGTGAGCATCACGAAGGCCCTGAAAAAACTCAAGGAGACCGGTAGGGTGCGAACCAAGGGCCGGTATCTTTTCGTAACGGACCAGTCCGCGTTCGCCCCGGCGCCCGCGGCGCAAGGGAGGGAAAACTGAACCCCGCCGCCCAGATTGTGCCTTCACGCTTTGGGGGGCCGGTGGGGGACCCGCTCGCCCCGGGCCTACCGTTTCCGGCCGGGACGGCGGGCCACCGGTCGCCGGGCGATGCGACCCGACCGGCTACTTCTTCCGGGCCAGGGCCTCGGCGATCTTTCGGCCCAGGGCCCGGGCCTCTTCGACGACCGTGTCCCGGTCTTCGAAGGTCTTGATGCCCACCGACTCCACCGTCGCCTCGGGGCCGTAGAGCATGGGGATGGCACTCATGACGCACTCGTTGCCGTAGCCGCACTTCACGCAGGGCACGTTGCCGTCCATGACCACCTCGCCGACGTACTCCATGCCCTCCTCCATGGCCATGAATTTGATGGCGCCCACCCCGAAATCCGCCGCCGGGGGCAGCCCCTCGGCGCCCCGGGGCACGGCCGAGGTGACGACGGCGGCGATCGGCTTGCCCCTCAGGAAGCCGTGCTTGTGGCGAAGCGGGTACAGACGCTCGATGAACGCCTTGGTCCGGGCGTCGAGGCTGGAGTACGGAGTGAAACCGCCGATCACCAGGGCGTCGGCCTCCTTGGCCTTCTCGGCCAGTTCGATGCCGTCGTCCTGGATGACGCAGCGGTTGGTTTCCACGCACCCCAGGCAGGCATGGCACGGCGCCACGTCGTACTTCTTGAGCTTCACGAACTCGGTCTCGAGGCCGGTGGCCTCGAGCACGGCCTCCACGATGCGGTCGGTGTTGCTGTTGGGAACCGGGCTTCCGGATACGCCGAGCACCTTCATGGGTCGTCCTCCTTCGTGGGAGAGTCCAAGAGCATCCGTGTGCAGGCTACCGCACCCCGCCGCCCCGGCATGTAGCCTGGGCTACCGGGGGAGCGGATTCCCCGACCCGGACGCCCCGGGCATGAGCGCGACGGCCGCCCGCTGGGCCAGGACCCGGGCGATCTGGGTGGGATTCGTGAACAGGAAGTCCCGGGGGGACAGGAGTTCGGAGATCCCGTCGGGGTCGAGGCAGACCGCCCCGGCGCACACGGGCCCCACGCCGTGCTCGTCGAGTTCCCGGCGAAGCTCCCCGGGGCTCCGGATGGGGAAACACAGGTCCTTCAGGGATTCGGCCAACTGGGTGTAAAGGGTGTTCTTGGCGCGCATGGGTCACCTCCGTTCGGCGTGGGTTCCGTTCGATGGTGACACCCTAGCGCCGCCCGCCGCCCCGGGCGGTAGCGCCCGCTACCATCCGGAGGGTTTTCGCGGCAGGGCACCGGCGAGCCGCACGGAAGGGGGGTCTCCGAGGCTCTCCGTCGGCTCCTTACGGCGAGGCGGTTCCCCGGAAGTTCGCGCGAGCCGAAACCGAGTCCGGCCCGCGGCCCACCGCGTTGGCGGGCCCCGCCGATCCGACTATGCTCCCGGGATTCTTTGCCCGGCGAAGAAGACGGAGGAAACCCCATGGCAAGAGGGACCACGCCGCAACCAGCGATTCCGGGGGTGTACCTGGTGGGGGGCCCGGGCATCACCGACCCGGCCGACTGCCTGGTCTACGCGGTGGACGGCGGGAGCGCCGCCGGCCTGATCGACTGCGGGGCGGGGGCGAGCGCGCGGCGGATCCTCGCGAACCT
>NZ_BAAHFQ010000137.1:0-7423 GCF_054681715.1 Deferrisoma sp. | reverse complement strand
TAAACGGGACGCGGCGTTTAGCATGAGGAGCTTCCTGGCCGCAGACCGCTGGATCCCCGGCGGAAATTTCTTGGAAAGCCGCCCTCGAAAGATCCGTTCGGTTTCCTTGCACCGGAAACTCTTGATCATGTGACGACCATATCCCCGTAAGATAATATGGTCAAGGCATGATCTCGCAACCCAGCGGGCTCCGGAGTAGGGGAGGCGGGTCCGGCCGGCGTTAGGGGGCCCGCAGGCCGTTGGCGAGGTCTCATCGGGTTTGCAACCGCTCCACCACCCCCAGGTCGCGCATCGCCCGGGCGGCGGCCGGGGGCACCCAGTGCTCCCAGGGTTCCCCGCGCCGGATCGCCTCGCGCACGCGGGTGGCGGTGATGGCCTTTTCCTCCGGGCGTTTCCGCCACAGCACCTCGGCCCGAAGCCCCCGCTCCCGGAGGAGCCGGAGTTTGCGCTCGCCCCAGGCGTCGTAGATGGTGAGGAAGTAGACGGCGTCCCGGGGCACGTACCAGCCCCACCGCTCCGGGAAGTTCACCGGGAACGGCACGATGCAAAACGCCTCGGCCGGCAGGCCCTCGGCCAGGAGCACGGCCTGCACGATGCGGTAGCGCTCGTAGAAGGTCAGGGGGTTCGCCTCGGGCCGGCTCCGGGCCGGGTCGGCCGGGTCGGCGCGGGTGGTCCAGGGGTCCGGGTTGGTGATGCCCACCACCAGGTGGTCGCACCGGGCCCAGGCCGCCCGCAGGTAGGCCAGGTGGTCGGTGTGGAATACCTGGAACCGGCCGTGCACGACGCCCGTGGTCATTCCCTCACCCTCCAGGGTTCCCGGTCGCCGGGCCAGTAGGGCTGGTCCACCGGGGCGTCCCGGAGGCCCCGGAGCTTCGCCCGGTCGAGGAGGTCGAGGACCATGGGGAGGAGGTCCCGGCCCCGCACGAGCCCCAGGGCCCCGCCCGCGCAGGACACCTCGTCGAACCGGTCCACCCGGTCGCGCCGCACCCCCTCCCCGTGGAGCAGGATCGGAACGGGTTCGCCCGAGTGGATGAGGGGGCCCGTGCTGGGGGTGGAGTGGTCCGAGGTCACGACGAGGAGCACCCCGGGGGCCGTGAGATCCTCCATGGCCTGGCCGATGGCCCGGTCGAGGGCCTCGATCGCCCGGACCTTGGCCCCGGGGTCCTTGGTGTGGGCCGCCTGGTCCGGGGCCTTGGTGTGGACGTGGACGAACTCGTGGTCGGCCCCGAGCGCCAACCGGATCCGCCGGAGGTAGTCGGCCCCGGGGTCGTCGGAGTCGCGGTCGGGTACGAACTCGAGCCCGAGGTGGCGGGCCATCCCCCGGTACACGAGGCCGGAGCCGATCGAGAGCCCCCTGAGGCCCCAGCGCTCCCGGAAGGGCTGGACCTCCGCCGGCCGTCCCGGCCGGTGGGTCACGACCACGTTGAGTTCCACGAGGCCCCGGGCCCGGCGGCGCCGGTTCACCGGGTGGTCCCGGAGGGCCCGGTGGCAGGCCCGGAGGAAGGCGTCGAGGGCCCGGGCCGTGCGGGCCGCCGGTCCGGGTTCCGGGGTGCGGGCCCAGGGCCGGGGGGCGAGCACGGGCTCGGCCCGGCCCAGGGGGTCGGTGTCGGTCACGTGGGGGGAGGCCCCGCCCTCGGCCCGGACGATGCCGTGGATCCCGCCCGTGGGGTGGAACGCGAACCGCAGGCCCTCGGCCTCCACCGCGGGAAGAGCCGAGGCCAGGGCCGCGGCCTCCTCCGGGGACGCGGCGGGCCGCTCGGGCCCCAGCCGGAGCCCGTCCCCGTCGGGGGTGGCGTGATCGAGGTGGGCCAGGAACGCCACGTCCCCGGGCCCCAGGGGGATCCCGGCCCCCAGGGCCTCCAGGGCCCCCCGGCCGGGAAACTCCTCGGGCCCGTACCCGAACAGGGCGAAGTGGGCCTCCTCGCTGGGCAGCGCCAGGCCGGGCCGGGCCGCGTGCAGCAGGCCGCAGGCCCCCCGGGCGGCCAGCCGTTCGAGGTGGGGGGTGTGGGCGGCCTCCAGCGGGGTGCGGTGCCCCAGGGCCGGGCAGGCCCGGTCCCCGAGCCCGTCCAGAAGAAGCAGGATGCAGCGCCGGGGCACGGGATCAGCCCCCCGGCCCCGCCGGATCGGCGGCGCCGATGGCGCCGGCCCGGCCCATCGGAAGATCCGCTTTGCCCGGGCCGCGCCGCCGGGCCATCCTGGGGGCATGTTCCGGTTCGACCTTCACGTGCATACCGCGTTCTCCCCCTGCAGCTCCCTCGGGGTCGAGGAGATCCTCCGGGCCGCCCGCGGCCGGGGCCTCGACGGGGTCGCGATCACCGACCACCATACCATGGCCGCCCGCCACCGGATAACCGAGGGCGTGCAGGCCGACGGGCTCGCGGTGGTGATCGGCATGGAGTACTCGACCCCGGAGGGCGACTTCCTCCTTTTCGGGCCGTTCGAGGACCTGCCGGAGGGGCTATCGGCCGGGCCGCTCCTCGCGTGGGTGCGGGAGGCCGGCGGCGCGGCGGTGGCGGCCCATCCGTTCCGGCGGGCCCGGCCCGCGGCGACCGGGTTCCTGCGGGCCGGCCGGTGCGAGCTCCTGGAGGTGGCCAACGGCCGGAACCGCCCGGCTGAAAACCGGCGGGCGGCCGAATGGGCCAGCGCCCACGGGCTTGCGGGGGTGGGGGGAAGCGACGCCCACGGCCTGGGCGAGCTCGGGCGCGCGTTTACCGCCTTCGAGGCGCCGGTGCGCTCCCGGGCCGAGCTCGTGCGGGAACTCCGGGCCGGCCGGTGCCGGGCGGTTGGGTGGGATTGCGATCGGCCCGGCGGCGGGGCGGCCCGGCCGCTGGGCAGCCACGACGCTTCCTGATCCCGGGCCCCGGACCGGGCCCCACAGCGCCGGACCGGGGCTACCCTTCGTTCCCGGGAGGAAACACCCCCGCCCTCACGCCCGCGCCGGGGTGCGGATGCCCTGGACGAAGAGGAGCGACACGGCGCTCAGGGCGGCGCCACCGAGGAACGGCACCCGGTGGTCGATCATCCACAAAAGCCCCCCCACGGCGGGGAGCACCACGGCCGCGATGTGGTTGATGGCAAACCCCACGGCCATGGTGGGGGCCACGTCCTCGGGGTCGCCGATCTTCTGGAAGTAGGTCCGGATCGCGATGGAGAAGTTGAACAGGAGGTGGTCGAGCACGTAGAGCCCCGCCGCCACCCACCGGGACCCGGTGAAGGCGTAGCCCAGGAAGATCAGGACGAGCCCCCCGTACTCCACCGAGAGCAGCCGCCGCTCCCCGAACCGCACGATCGCCTTCCCGATCAACGGGCTCGCCAGGTAGTTCAACGCGTTGTTGAGCACAAAGAGCGCGGTGATCTCCCGCACCGAAAACCCGAACACCTTCACGAGCAGAAACACGGAAAACGCGATGAAGATCTGCCGGCGGGCGCCGGCCAGGAAGGTCAGGACGTAGTAGAGCCAGTACCGCCGGCGCAGCACCATGCCCTTTCGCTGCACCGGCAGGTCGGCCCGGGTGGGGTTCCGGGTGAGCCCCCAGGCCCCGGCCAGCACGACGAGCCCGCCCACGGCCAGGTAGAGCTCCCGGTAGGCGAGGACCGGCGCGAGGGCGAAGATGGCGACGCCCACGGCCAGGTTCGAGGCGGCCGCCAGGGCCCGGAGCCGGCCGAACACCACCGGGGCGGTGTCCCGGTCGAAGTACTGGAGGGTGAGGGACTGGTTGGCGGTCTCGTAGTAGTGGAACCCGAGGCTCATCCCCAGGGTGGTCAGCAGGAGGCCGCCGTAGGTGGGGAGAAACCCGGTGGCCGCCACCCCGAGGCCCAGGACCGCGATGGACAGCGCCGCGAGTCGGTGCTCCGAGAGCACCAGGAGCACGTACACCACCAGAAAGGTGAGAAACCCCGGGATCTCCCGCACGGCCTGGATGACCCCGACGTGCACCCCCTCGAGCCCCGCCACCTCCACCGCGAAGTTGTTGAAGAGCGTCCGCCACCCCTGGAGCCCCACCATCGAGGCCACGGTGAGCACGGCGAGGAACCGGTACATGGGGTCGCGCCGATGGGGCATGGCTGGGCTCCGGGGGGGAAGGCGGGGCGCCGTAGCCGGGAGGCGAAACGGCAACGCGGGCCGCCCTCGGACGGCCCGCGTCGGGTCCCTAGTGGTGCCGGAGGGGGGACTCGAACCCCCACGGGCTTGCGGCCCACCGGATTTTGAGTCCGGCGCGTCTACCAGTTTCACCACTCCGGCCGGTGTGGGCGCCGAGTATAGGGGCGGGTTCGACAAAGTGTCAAGCGCCCTTGCCCTTTCGGGCGGCCGGATGGTATCGTCGCGGGTTTCCGAGGTCCAATCCCAACCCAGCGAGGTGTCGAACATGAAAGAAGGCATCCATCCCAAGTACGACAAGGCCGTGGTCACCTGCTCGTGCGGCGCCACGTTCGAGACCCGTTCCACCAAGCCCGAGATCCACACCGAGATCTGCTCCCAGTGCCACCCGTTCTTCACGGGCAAGGAGAAGGTGGTGGACACCGCGGGCCGGGTGGAGCGGTTCCTCCGCAAGTACGGCCTGGACAAGAAGAAGGACGAAGAGTAGGCCGAGGTGGGCGCCCGCGTCCGGCTCCTGAGCCACACCCCCGATCCGGAGAAGACCGTCGCCCTGGCCGCGCGGCTGTGCTACTCGGCCCGCGGGGTGGGGGAGCTCGCCCGGGATCTCGGCCCCGACGAGGTGGCGGCCCTGTTGGGCAAGCTCGTCTCCATGGGCCATTTCTCGGCCCTGGAGCACGCCTCGTTCACCTTCGGGGTCGAGGGGATCAGCCGGGCTTGCTCCCACCAGCTGGTGCGCCACCGGCTCGCGAGCTACTCCCAGCAGAGCCAGCGGTACGTGCGGCTCGACGAGCCCAACGTGGTGGTGCCCCCGTCGGTGGCCGCCGACCCGGAGCGGGCCGCGCGGTTTCGGGAGGCCGTGGAGGGGGTGTGGGCCCTCTACCGGGAGCTCGTGGAGGCCGGGGTGCCGGCCGAGGACGCCCGGTATCTTCTGCCCAACGCCTGCGAGACGAAGCTCGTGGTCACCATGAACGCCCGGGAGCTGCGCCACCTGTTCGCCCTGCGGCTGTGCCGCCGGGCCCAGTGGGAGATCCGGGATCTCGCCCGGGAGATGCTCCGGGCCGTCGTGCCGGTGGCCCCGCTCCTGTTCCGGGGCGCCGGCCCCGGATGCCTGCGGGGCGCGTGCCCCGAGGGGGCCTACTCCTGCGGCCAGGCCGCCGAGGTGCGCTCCGAACTCCGGCCGCTCCTGGGGGAGGCGCCGTGAGCACGGCCGGGTGGCTCGAGCGGCTCGAGGGGGTGGAGGCCCGGTACGAGGGGTTGAACCGGGAGCTCTCGGATCCCGAGGTGCTCTCGGACCCGGACCGGTACCGCAAGCTCGCCCAGGAACACGCCGAGCTCCGGGAGATCGTGGAGGCGTACCGGGAGTACCGGGAGTGCAAGGACCGGGTGGACGAGGCCCGGGCGCTGCTTGAGGATCCCGAACTTGGCGAGCTCGCGGCCGAGGAGCTCCCGGAGGCCGAGGAGGCCCTCGAGCGGGCCGAGGCCCGGCTCAAGGAGCTCCTCACCCCCAAGGACCCGCTGGACAAGAAGAACGTCATCCTCGAGATTCGGGCCGGGACGGGGGGCGAGGAGGCCGCCCTGTTCGCGGCCGAGCTCTTTCGCATGTACACCCGCTACGCCGAGGAGCGGGGCTGGAAGGTGGAGGTCCTGAGCTCGAACCCCACCGGGATCGGCGGGTTCAAGGAGGTGATCGCGCTCATCGAGGGCCGCAACGCCTACAGCCGGCTCAAGTTCGAGAGCGGGGTCCACCGGGTGCAGCGGGTGCCGGTGACCGAGTCGGGGGGCCGCATCCACACCTCGGCCGTCACGGTGGCGGTGCTGCCCGAGGCGGACGAGGTGGACGTGGACGTGAACCCCGACGACCTGCGGGTCGAGGTGTTCCGGGCGAGCGGCGCGGGCGGCCAGCATGTGAACCGGACCGAGTCGGCCGTGCGGATCACCCACCTGCCCACCGGGATCACGGTGGCCTGCCAGGACGAGAAGTCCCAGCACAAGAACCGGGCCAAGGCGATGAAGATCCTCCAGGCCCGGCTGTTCGAGAAGGCCAAGGCCGAGGCCGACCGGGAACGCAGCGAGGCGCGGCGGTCCCAGGTGGGAAGCGGCGACCGGAGCGAGCGGATCCGCACCTACAACTTCCCCCAGGGCCGGGTGACGGACCACCGGATCAACCTGACCCTGTACCGGCTCCAGGAGGTGCTGGAGGGCGACCTGGACCCGGTGATCGACGCCCTGGTGGCCCACGCCCAGGCCGAAAGCCTCGCCCAGAACGCCCAGTGACCCGCACCCCCCTGGAACTGGTTCGGCTGGCCACGGGGTACCTGGCCGAGAAGGGGGTGGCGACCCCCCGGCTCGATGCCGAGGTGCTCCTGGCCCACGTGCTGGGGGTGGAGCGGATCCGCCTCTACACCGAGTTCGACAAGCCCCTGGAGGAACCCGAGGTCGCGGCGTTCCGGGAGGCCCTGCGCCGGCGGGCCCGGCGGGAGCCCGTGGCGTACATCACGGGGGAACGGGAGTTCTGGTCGCTCCCGTTCCGGGTCGGTCCGGGGGTGTTGGTGCCGCGGCCCGAGACGGAGTTCCTGGTGGAGGCGGCGCTCGAGGGGGCGCCGCCCGAGGGCCGGATCCTGGACCTGGGGGTGGGGAGCGGGTGCGTCCTCCTGGCGTTTTTGACCGAACGGCCCGGCTGGACCGGGGTGGGGACCGATGTCTCGGACGCGGCGCTCGCCCTGGCCCGGGAAAACGCCGAGGCCCTCGGGGTGGCCGACCGGGCGGAGTTGCGGCGCGGCGATCTGTTCGCCCCCGTGGCCGGGGAGCGGTTCGACCGGATCGTGTCGAACCCGCCCTACGTGCCCCGGGACGAGATCGAGGGCCTGGAGCCCGAGGTGAGCCGGTACGAGCCCCGGGGGGCCCTGGACGGGGGCCCCGACGGGCTCGACGTGATCCGGCGGATCGCGGCGGAGGCGCCCCGGTTCCTGGCGCCGGAGGGCCGGCTCCTCCTGGAGTTCGGCAAGGGCCAGGACGCCGCGGTGCGGGACCTTCTGGCCGAGGCGGGGTTTTCCCGGGTGGAGATCCGCCGGGACCTGGCGGGCATCCCCCGGGTGGCGGTGGCGGGGCGGTGACGGGCCCCCTCACCCCGGCCCTCTCCCCCCGACGGGGGGAGAGGGAGACAGAAGGCGCCCCGCTCCCTATCGGCGTGCAACAGTCCCCCCTCCCCCTGATGGAGGGGGACAGGGGGAGGGGGAAGGACCCGCAGCGGTCCTAGGGGGCCTGGTTCCGGCGGGCCCTCGGCCCGGGCCCCCTCACCCCGGCCCTCTCCCCCCCAACGGGGGG
>NZ_BAAHFQ010000136.1:0-7437 GCF_054681715.1 Deferrisoma sp. | reverse complement strand
CTCGTTTTTCTCGTTGATGGTGAGAACGCCCGAGGGGGCACTGGCCTTCGGGGTGGCCGTGGCCTTGAACGAGGTGGCGATGTCGCCGGTGTCGCCGGCCTCGACCTTGTAGTCGTAGTAGAGGTCGTCGGGGTCTCCGGGTTCGAACCCGGGGAGATTTGCGACGAGGGCGCTCGTGTCGGCCCCGGCCACGTACGTTTTGTGATCGGCGTAGTACTGCTCTTCCAGAAGGCGGATGGTTTCCAAGTTGCTCTTTGCTTCGGAAACCTTGGCGCTCGACACGTACCCCCTGTACATCGGAACCGCGATCGCCGCCAGGATACCCAGGATGGCGACGACGATCATCAATTCCACCAACGTGAAGCCCTGACCTCTTTTCATTTGCCCGTTTACTCCAGAACAATGGTGACAGTACGCCCACCAAGGGGATTCCCGTTCTCGCCGTAGGCCGTCACGCTATAGGTGTTTGTCGCCGGGTCCTTTGTGATGACAACCGTTCCGGGTTCAGTGCCGCCTGTTGCAAAAGCATCCGTCGACGAGTTGTAGACGCTCGTCTTGCCCCCTTGGTTCAGCGCAGCGACGAAATCTGCCGCAGTATCCAAAAATGACTCCGCGCCCGCGTTCCTCTTTGCTATTTCGTTCCGAATGAGGCCCACAGCGGTCCGAAAATTTTCTTCCAGCACCGCTCGCTTGGACCTCGTCAGGTACCCCGTGTAAACCGGCAACGCCACGGCCGCCAAGATACCGAGAATCGCCACAACGATCATAACTTCGATCAGGGTAAAGGCGGCGGAAGATCGTCTAGTGCGTTGCATCACCATAGCGCCACCACCGGCATCGGCCGTGTTCGACCCGCAAACGAAACGCGCCCCCCGGCTCGTTCGCGATTCAAGAGCCGGGGGGCGGGAAGCCTGTTTACTCTACGATGATGACCGTATTGCCCTCGGCCGTCGAAGCGGTGCCGTCGAAGTCGGCCACAACCCGGATTGCGTCCCCCGCAGATGCGCCATTGATATCGACAACATTGATGCCCACCTGCCCGGCGCCGATTGTGGTAGCAGAATTCGTGAACGCGTCGAGGCTAGCATCGAAGGGAGACTTCTTGTCGCCCTCATTGAGGTCGGCCACCACGTCGTCCGTGACGTTGCCGGCGCCTGCAGCCTTTTTGGCGATCTCCGATTTGATGAAGTTCACGGCCACATCATAGTTCGACTTGGCCGCGTTCACCTTCGACCGGGCGATGTAGTTCAGGTACTGGGGGATCGCCACGGCGGCCAGGATGCCGAGGATGGCCACGACGATCATGAGCTCGATCAGGGTGAAGCCCTTGCGCTCTTTCATCTTGCTGCGAATCTTGCGGATCATGATGGTTCCTCCTTCGTTGGGTGTTGGGTTTGGGTTGCGTGGTCTGCGGGAGCCAGGGGCTCCCCCCGGTTGGTGGCTACGTCTCGGGCGGCGTCATCCTTGAACCTCCACCTCCTTTCCCCCCGTCCCTGGGTTCGTGTTCCTCCGAAAGCCTTCGGGCTACTGATCGTCCCCTGCCTTCGCTCGCTTTAGTAGCAACGGCCGTGCCAACGGCGATTTTTTCCGGCCACCCCAAAGCGCAACGACATGTGGGCCTTCGCTTTCACGCACCCCCGACATGTTGGGGTGCCGCCCGGGGCCTCCCGGGAACCGCTCCAAAACTGACAACCTGCGGCAGTCCCGGGTGACAAAAATCGTCACCCCCGGCCCCGTAGAAGCCCGGCAGGGGCGGTGGTAAGGTGGCTCGGTGCGAGTTCCCAGAACGCCAGACGAATCGGGAGAAGGCCGGACCGGGGCTCGCATGAGGGTTCCTGAAGTTCAGCGCGGGGCGGGTCCGTTCCCCGGGCGGCGAGAGTTCGGGGCCAATCTCCCTCTCCGGAATCTCAAGCGTCTTCCCGTGGCGTTCGTTGCGCACGTGGCGTGAGAATTGGTTTTGGATGTCTCGCCACGCCGCAGCGCCCGCGGCGCAAGTACCTGTGGCTGAAGGGACATGGGCCCGAGATTGGGGTAAGCCCGATGGTTCGGGAATACACCGAGGCGGAAAGGGCCCAATGGCGGCGGGCTGCGGAGGAGCGGGCGGCGCGCCGCGCCCGGGCGAGGGAGGCCCGGCGCCGGGAGGCGCTCGAGGTGGCGCGCCGCCTGGCGGAGGCGCTCCGCCGGGAGTTCGGCGCGACGCGGGTGGTGCTGTTCGGTTCGGCCGTGGAGGCCCGGTTCTTCCATGAACGGTCGGACGTGGACCTGGCCGCGTGGGGCATCGCCGAAGACGAGTATCTCCGGGCCGTGTCGCGGTGCCTCGCCGAGGACCCAAGGTTCTCGGTCGATCTCGTCCGGGCGGAGGAGGCACCGCCGCGGCTTCGGGAAACCATCGAGGAGGAGGGTGTGGAGCTATGACCGCGGCCTTGCGGGTGGTCCGGTATTGAACTCCCTCCGGAAATCGTGGCGGTCGTTGCGATCGTGGCGTGAGAATCGGTTTTGCCTCTCTCGCCACGCCGCAGCGCTCGCAACGAAAGGATGACGGGGGGTGGTTTCATGCGAACCGGGCGGAAGAATGATGATGAAGGATCTCAGAGTTCAGGTTGACGACGAACTCTTGGAGCGGGCCGCGGCGCGGGCGAAGGCTTTGGGGGTCAGCGTGGACCGGGTTCTGGTGGATGCGCTTCGGGCGTTTGCCGGAGGGAGGTCCAGGCCGGAACAGGCGCTCGAGGACCTACTGAACCTGTCGACGGAGTCCTGCAGTCGGCGCATCGGTGGAACCTGGGCGAGGGAAGACCTGCAGAGGAGGTAAATGAAGCGTCCCAAGGCCGTCGCCTAGGAAGAGGAACCCCGGGCCGAAGGTCCGGCCGGGAGGAGTGGCAGGACGGGCGCAGAGTGCGGCCCACGGGACAAAGTTCTCCGCACAACGGACGAAGGCGTGTCGGCCGCCCAGCCGCCTAGCGGCCTGGCCGCCCAGCGCGAAGCGAGATTCCATGAACAAACCGGAACTGGTGGCCCCGGCGGGGTCGGTCGAGGCGTTTTGGGCCGGCCTGGAGGCCGGGGCCGACGCGTTTTATCTGGGGCTCCGGGAGTGGAGCGCCCGCGGGCGGGCGAAGAACTTCGGTCTTGAGGACCTCGCCCGGGTGATTCCGGCGGCCCACGCCGCGGGACGGCGGGTGTACGTGACCCTGAACACCTTGGTGGACCCGGCCGACATGCCCCGGGTCGCGGGCGTGGTGTGGGATCTTCTGACCCTCGGGGTGGACGCCCTGATCCTGCAGGACCTGGGGCTCGCCAGGGTGTGCCGGGAGGCCTTCCCCGAGGCCCGGCTCCACGCCTCGACCCAGATGTCGGTCCACAACGCGGCCGGGGTGCGGGCCCTGGAGGAGATGGGGTTCGCCCGGGTGGTGCTGGGCCGGGAGTGCACGATCCCCGAGATCGCGGCGATCCGCCGGGAGACCCGGGCGTCGCTCGAGGTGTTCGTGCACGGGGCGCTTTGCGCCTCGGTGTCGGGCCAGTGCATGGCCTCGGCGCTCCTCCTCGGCCGGAGCGCCAACCGGGGCTGGTGCGCCCAGCCCTGCCGGTGGGGCTACCGCCGGCCGGCGGGGGAGCCGGACGGCGAGGAGACCGCTGCCGGGCGCCGGCCCCGGGGGAAGGCCGGACCGGCGACCGGCGACCGGCGACCGGCGATTCCGAAGGAGCACCACCCGCTCTCCACCTCGGACCTCTGCCTGATCGGCCGGGTGTGGGACCTGGCCCGGGCCGGGGCCGACGCGCTCAAGATCGAGGGCCGGCTCAAGGGCCCCGAGTACGTCCACACCGTGGTGCGGGCCTACCGGAAGGTGCTCGACGCGGACGAGGCCGACCGGGAGGCGGCCGTGGGCGCGGCCCGGGAGATGCTGGCGGCGGTGGCCGCGCGGCCGGCCTCGGAGGGGTACGCGGTGCACCCCCGGCCCCGGGAGGTGCTCCGGAAGGGCGGGGCGCCGGCTCTCGGCGCCCGGGTGGGCCGGGTGGTGCGGTGGAAGAAGGGGAACCTGGTGCTCTTCGCCGAAACACCGCTCCACCGGGGCGACCGGATTCGCATCCCCACCGGGGCGACCGGGCAGGGCGTGGATCTCACGCTCCGGGCGTTTCGGAAGAAAAAGGTGCCGGGCGGGTTCCGCTACGAGCTCGAGTGCGCCGAGGCCGTGAACCGGGGCGACCCGGTGCTTCGCACCAAGACCGCGGCCGGGGAGGAGCTGGAGCAGCGCTTCGCCAAGGAGGCCCGGGCCGCGGCCGGGCCCGAGGGCCGCGCCCTCCAGCTCACCCTTTCGTTCGGCCGGCAGGAGCTTCGGGTGCGGGCCGCCTGCGGGCCGGTGGAGGTGGACGAGACCTTCGGGGTCGAATGGTACGAGGCCGAGCGCCACCCCCTCGACTACCACACCCTGCACCAGCGGTTCGGCCGCTTGGGCGGCACCGGCTACCACCTGGCGGGGTTCCGGGTGGAGGGGGAGATCCCGCCGGTGGTGGTGCCCCCCTCGCGCCTGAACGAGATCCGCCGGGCCGTGGTGGCCCGGCTCGACGAGGCGCTCCGGGCCGAGGGGGAGCGCCGGGTCGCCGCGGTCGCGCCGCCCCGGGAGGCCCGAAACGCCGGGCCGGGGCTTCGGCTCTGGGTCCGGGCCGAGACGGCGAGGGCCCTGAAGGCCGCGGCGGCCGAGGGGCCCCACCGGGTGGTGGCCCTCATGACCACCGAGACCCTGCGGGCCCGGGAGCGGCTGGCCGGGGAGCTCGGGGGCCGGGATCGGATCGTGTGGGAGCTGCCGGCCTGGATCGCCCAGGCCGATCTCGCGCTCTACCGGGAGCGGCTCGAGGGCCTCGCGGCCGAGGGGTTCCGGGCGGTGTGCCTCACGAACCCGGGCCACCGGGACCTGGTGCGGGGCCTAGAGCTTGAGCTCCACGCCGGCCGGGAACTGAACGCGGTGAACCCCTGGGCGGCCGAGGAGTTGGCCGGATGGGGGTGCCGCACGGCGGTGGCGAGCCCCGAGGCCGAGCCGGAGGCGCTCGCCGGCTGGCCCCTGCGGCCCGTGGCCTACGCCTGGGGCCGGCCGCCGCTCTTCCTGACCCGCCTCGACCCGGCCGTGGTGTGGCCCGCGGACGAGCCCCGGACGGCCCAGGACGGCACCGAGCTCACCTGGTCGTTCGTGCCCCGGGCCCTGGTGCGCGATCCGGCCGCCCGGGTGTACCGCACCGAGCCGTTCTCGTGGCTCGACCGGGCCCCGGCCTGGCGGGAGGCGGGGGTAACCGACCTGCTCGTGGACCTCGGCGGCCCCACCCACCCGGGGGAACTCCCGGCCGCCCTCCGCAACCTGCGCCGGGCGTGGGAGGGGTAAGCATCGTTCTGGGGGGGCACTTCCCGGCTTCCCAGCCTCCTAGCTTCCCAGCTTTTTAGCCTCCCTTAAGATTTTCAATATTGCTGAAAAGGAGCGATCCTGCTACCCTGCCGGGCCAGCCCGTCGGAAGGGCCGGCGGGGTGGGTTTGAGGCGTCGTTTCGATCGCGGAGGGAGGCTTCCATGGACAAAGAGGCGATCCGCCAGCGCGTGGAGGCGTGGGAACAGGGGCCGGTGGCGAAAACGCTCAAGAAGTTCCCGGAGCGCCGGGAGAAGTTCCTGACCACCTCGGGCATCGAGGTGAAACGGGTGTTCACCCCGCTCGACGTGGACCTCGACGGGTACCTGGAGAACGTGGGGCTCCCCGGCGAGTACCCCTTCACCCGGGGCGTCCAGCCCACCATGTACCGGGGCCGGTTCTGGACCATGCGCCAGTACGCCGGGTTCGGCACGGCCGAGCAGACCAACGAGCGCTACCACTACCTCCTGAAGCAGGGCCAGACGGGTCTGAGCGTGGCCTTCGACCTGCCCACCCAGATCGGGTACGACTCGGACCACGAACTCGCCGAGGGCGAGGTGGGCAAGGTGGGGGTGGCCATCGACAGCCTCCGGGACATGGAGATCCTGTTCGACGGCATCCCGCTGGACCAGGTCTCGACCTCCATGACCATCAACGCCCCGGCCGGGATCCTGCTGGCCATGTACATCGCCGTGGCCGAGAAGCAGGGCGTGCCGAGCGACAAGCTCCGGGGCACCATCCAGAACGACATCCTCAAGGAGTACGTGGCCCGGGGCACCTACATCTTCCCGCCCGAGCCGAGCCTCAAGATCATCACCGACATCATCTCGTTCTGTAAGGAGCACGTGCCCGCCTGGAACACCATGTCCATCTCGGGCTACCACATCCGGGAGGCCGGCAGCACGGCGGTGCAGGAGGTGGCGTTCACGCTGGCCAACGCCATCGCCTACGTGCAGGCCGCCGTGGACCGGGGCCTCGACGTGGACGAGTTCGCGGGGCGGCTCTCGTTCTTCTTCAACGCCCACAACAACCTCTTGGAGGAGGTGGCCAAGTTCCGGGCGGCCCGCCGGCTGTGGGCCCGGATCATGAAGGAGCGGTTCGGCGCCAAGGATCCCCGGAGCATGATGCTGCGGTTCCACACCCAGACCGCCGGGTGCACCCTCACGGCCCAGCAGCCCGATAACAACGTGGTGCGGGTGACCCTCCAGGCCCTGGCCGCGGTGCTGGGGGGCACCCAGAGCCTCCACACCAACTCCCGGGACGAGGCCCTGTGCCTGCCCACCGAGGATTCGGTGCGGATCGCCCTGCGGACCCAGCAGATCATCGCCCACGAGTCGGGCGTGGCCGACTCGGCCGACCCCCTGGCCGGGTCGTACCTGGTGGAGGCCATGACCGACGAGATCGAGCGCCGGGCCAAGGAGTACCTGGACAAGATCGACGACATGGGCGGGGTGATCAAGGCGATCGAGGCCGGGTACATCCAGCAGGAGATCGGCGACGCCGCCTACGCCTACCAGAGGGCCGTGGAAAGCGGCGAGCAGATCGTGGTGGGCGTGAACAAGTTCCAGATCGAGGAGGAGCTCCCGAAGAACCTCCTGCGGGTGGACCCCGAGGTGGAGGCCTACCAGCGCCAGAAGACGGCCCGGGTGCGGGCCGAGCGCGACGCCGGGGCCGTGGAGAAGAGCCTCCAGGCCCTCCGGCAGGCCGCCACCGAGGGCGCGAACGTGATGCCCCCGATCCTCGAGGCCGTGAAGGCCTACGCCACCCTGGGCGAGATCTGCGACGTGCTCCGGGGGGTGTACGGCGAGTACACCGAGGCCACCTGATCCGATCGGTTTTTTCTTTCGACCTTTGACCCGGGAGGGTTGTGAGATGGCGCAGAAGAAGATTCGCGTGTTGATCGGCAAGCCCGGCCTCGACGGCCACGACCGGGGCGCCAAGGTGGTGGCCCGGGCCCTTCGGGACGCCGGCATGGAGGTGATCTACACCGGCATCCGCCAGACCCCCGAGAAGATCGTGGCCGCCGCGATCCAGGAGGACGTGGACGTGGTGGG
>NZ_BAAHFQ010000135.1:0-7718 GCF_054681715.1 Deferrisoma sp. | reverse complement strand
GCTCCTGGGCATCACCCTGAGCCGGGGCGACAAGAAGGACCGGGAGAAGATCCAGGCCCTGCGCGAGAAGTACCAGCTCACCTACCCCATGCTCATGGACACCGAGTTCGAGGTGGCCACCAAGATCTACGGGCTCTCGGGTCCGATCCCGCTCAAGGTCATCATCGACTGCCAGGGGGTGATCCGCTACACCCACGTGGGCGACTACGCCGACGGCATCAGCGAGGTGCCGTTCGTGCTGGACGAGCTCCTCACCGACCCCGCCTGCAAGCCCTGACCCGCCCGGGGGGAGTTCGATGCCGGTGAAAAGGTCCCCGCGGGGCCTAGGGCGCGTCGCCGCCCTGGGCCTCGTTTTGTGCCTGGCCCCCGCGGCCTTCGGGGCGATGCGCACCATCCCCCGGGGCCGGGCCCAGGGCTCCGAGGCCGTGCGCCGGGCCGTAGCCGCGCCCACGCCCGAGGGCCGGGTCGAGGCCCTGATCCAGGTTCTGACGGGCGACGACCTGCCCGCGGCGCTGGAGGCCATGGAGGTTCTGGCGCAGATGGGGCCTCGGGTGGTGCCCCGGCTCGTCTCGGAGATGCGGCGCACCCGGAACAACTGGCTGATCGGCGGCACCCTGGTGCGGATGGGGTCCGAGGCGGTGGGCCCGCTCATCGAGCTCCTGGAGGGGGCCGACGAGGCCACCACTGTGGACTGCCTGTACCTCCTGGGCGAGATCCAGGACCGCCGGGCCGTGCCGACCCTGATCCGCTACCTCGAGGATCCCCGGGAGCAGGTGCGGCTCTACGCCGTGACCTCGCTTCTGCAGATCGGCGGCCCCCGGGCCGTGGAGGCCGTGCTGGGCCGCCTCGTGCGCGAGGGCAAGGGTCTTTCCGGCCTCATCGTCGAGGCCCTCCTGCGGTACGCCCAAAACGACGTGGAGCCCGTGATCCAGGCCCTCACCTCCCCCAACCCCCGCATCCGGCAGGAGGCCGCCTACCTCCTCGGAGGCTTGGGTGACCTGCGGGCCGTGGAGCCCCTGGTGGCGGCCCTCGAGGATCCCGAGCCCCGGGTGCGGGAGAACGCGGCCTTTTCCCTCGGCAAGCTGGCCGACCGGATCGAGGAGGCGACCTGGGTCGTGGACGCCCTGGCGAAGCGCCTGGCCGATCCGGACGAGGTGGTGGCCGAGGTGGCCCGGGCCGCGGTGGCGCGGTTCGGCCGGGCCGCGGTGGACCGGCTCGTGGACGTCTGCCGCACGGCGCCGCCCGAGGTCAAGGTGCGGGCCCTCAACGCCCTCCGGGACATCGGCGACCCCGGGGCCGAGGATGTGATGATCGATCTCCTGGACCACCCCGTGCGGGCCGTTCGGGTCGCGGCCGTGGCGGGGCTGATCGAGGTGGGCACGGCCCGGGCGGTGGAGCCGCTCCTGAACGCCCTCCGCGACGAGGACCTGCGGTGGTTCGCGGGGCTCGCCCTCGAGCGGGTGGGGGCCGAGAACCCGGACCTCTTCTTCGCCTCGAGCCCGGGCGACCCCACCATGAGCCTGCGGTTCCAGATCCTGGAGCGCCTTGGGACGGCCGTGGTGCCCTTCTTGGCCGAAAAGCTCCGGGACGAGAACCCCGGTCGCCGGGCGGCGGCCTGCTGGATCCTGGGGGAGATCGGGGATCCGGCGGCCGTCCCCGACCTGGCCGCCGCGCTGGACGACCCCCAGGTGGGTTGGCTCGCGGCCCGGGCCCTGGCCCGGCTGGGGGAGCCCGGGTGCGACGCGCTCTTGCGGGTGCTCAAGGGCTCCCGGAACGACCGGGCGGCGCTCCAGGCGGTGGAGGGCCTGGCGCTTTGCGACACCCCCGAGGCCTGGGACGCGGTGGAGGGCGCGGTGGCCGCGGCCCTGCCCCGGGAGGCCCGGGTCCGGGCGGCCGTGCTGGTTTCCCGCTACGGCGACCCGGTCCGGGTGGCCCGGATCCGGGAGTACCTCGACACCGAGGGCCGCGACCTCTGGCCCGACGTGGAGGCGGCCCTGCGGGCCGAGGCGGAGGTGAGATAGGAGGGGCGGCTGGGCGGCCAGGCGGCAGGGCCGCCGTCCCTGAGGTCCCTTTCGTCCCTTGGGTCCCTGAACGAACCGTAGAGAGGCAACCATGTCCCACGCGTTCTCCACGATTCCCGATCGTCTCCTGGCGGGCGAGGCGTCCCTGGCCGTGGTGGGCCTGGGGTACGTGGGCCTGCCCCTGGCCGCGGCCTTCGGCCGCAAGGTGCCCACCCTCGGGTTCGACGTGAGCGAGGCCAAGGTGGCGGCGCTCCGCCGGGGGGTGGACCCCACGGGCGAGCTCTCGGCCGACGACCTCGCCTCGACCCGCATCGAGTACACCACGAACCCCGGGGATCTCCGGCGGGCCTCCTTCGTGGTGGTGGCCGTGCCCACCCCCATCGACCGGCACAAGAAGCCCGACCTGGGCCCCCTCGTGGCGGCCAGCCGGTCCATCGGCCAGAACCTGACCCCCGGCACGGTGGTGGTGTACGAGTCCACGGTGTACCCCGGGGTGACCGAGGAGGTCTGCGTGCCGGTGCTCGAGCGCGAATCGGGGCTCGCCTGCGGCCGGGACTTCAAGGTGGGCTACTCCCCCGAGCGCATCAACCCGGGCGACAAGGAGCACACCCTGGAGCGGATCGTGAAGGTGGTGGCCGGCCAGGACGCCGAGACCCTGGAGGTGGTGGCCCGGGTCTACGAGACGGTGGTCGAGGCCGGGGTGCACCGGGCCCCCACCATCAAGACGGCCGAGGCGGCCAAGGTGATCGAGAACACCCAGCGCGACCTCAACATCGCGCTCATGAACGAGCTTTCGGTCATCTTCAACCGCATGGGCATCGAGACCCGGGCCGTGCTCGAGGCCGCCGGCACCAAGTGGAACTTCCTGCGGTTCACCCCCGGGCTCGTGGGGGGGCACTGCATCGGGGTGGACCCCTACTACCTCACCTACAAGGCCGAGGAACTCGGGTACAAGCCCCAGGTGATCCTCGCCGGCCGGGCCATCAACGACGGCATGGGGAAATACGTGGCCGAGAGCACGGTGAAGGGGCTCATCCGGTGCGGCCGGGCCGTCCAGGGCAGCCGGGTGCTGGTGCTGGGGCTCACCTTCAAGGAGAACGTCTCCGACCTGCGGAACTCCCGGGTCGCCGACGTGATCGCGGAACTGCGGGACTACGGGGTGGAGGTGCTGGCCCACGACCCCCTGGCCGACCCCGGCGAGGCCGAGCGGGAGTTCGGCCTCCGGCCCGTGGCCCTCGACCAGGTGCCCCCGGTGGACGGCATCGTGGCCGCCGTGGCCCACGGCGCCTTCGACGAGCTCACCCTGGAGCGGCTCAAGGCCCTGTACCGGCCCGACGGCCGGGGCGTGCTGGCCGACGTCAAGATGCGCTACGATCGCGCCGAAGCCGAGGCCCTGGGGCTGTACTACTGGTCGTTGTGACGGCTAGGCGGCTCGGCGGCTCGGCGGCTAGGCAGCTAGGCGGCTGGGCGGCTGGGCGGCTGGGCAGTTGGGCGGCTCGGCGGCTGGGCGGCCGGCCCGCGCGTCCCTTTCGTCCTTTACGTCCCTTAGGTCCCTTCACGCGCTTCCTTCGGCGAAGCGCCCAAGGAGTCCACATGGCCACCTTTCTCGTCACCGGCGTGGCCGGGTTCATCGGGTCGAACCTGGCCGAGGCCCTTCTGGCCCGGGGCCACCGGGTGCGGGGCCTCGACAACTTCCTCACCGGCAAGCCCGAAAACCTGGAGGGTCTGGACGGCCTCGAGTTCCTGGAGGGCGACGTGCGCGACCCCGAAACCTGCCGGGAGGCCTGCGAGGGCGTGGACTACGTGCTCCACGAGGCGGCCCTGGGATCGGTGCCCCGGTCCATCGAGGACCCGGCGCTCTCCAACGAGTGCAACGTCACCGGCACCCTGAACCTGCTCGTGGCCGCCCGGGACGCCGGGGTGAAGCGGCTCGTGTTCGCGGCGAGCTCCTCGGCCTACGGCGACACCCCCACGCTGCCCAAGGTGGAGGACATGCGGCCCCAGCCCCTGAGCCCCTACGCCCTCACCAAGCTCGCCGGGGAGGAGTACTGCCGGCTCTTCTTCGAGCTCTACGGCCTGGAGACCGTGAGCCTCCGGTACTTCAACGTGTTCGGGAAGCGCCAGGACCCCTTCAGCACCTACGCGGCCGTGATCCCCAAGTTCGTCTCCGCGCTCCTTCGGGGCGAGCCCCCCGAGATCTACGGCGACGGTGAGCAGACCCGCGATTTCACCTACATCGCCGACGTGGTCCAGGCGAACCTCCGGGCCTGCGAGGCGCCCCGGGAGGCCTGCGGCCAGGTGTACAACGTGGCCTACGGCGAGAGGATCAGCCTGAACGCCCTCTACCGGGAGATCGCGGGGCTCCTGGGGGTGGACCTGGAGCCCCGGTACGGCCCGCCGCGGCCCGGCGACGTCAAGCACAGCCTGGCCGACATCGGGAAGGCCCGGCGGTTCCTCGGGTACGAGCCCGCCTACGACGTGCGCCGGGGCCTCGCGGAGGCCATCGCCTGGTACCGGGAGAATCTGGGATAGGCGGCGGGGCGGCGGGGCGGCTAGGCGACGCCCCACGCCCCATGACCCGCGACCAACGACCAACGACCAACGACCCACGACCCACGACAAACGATTCCCGCCTTGACGGCTGCGAGATCGCGGTCTAGGGTTTCCCAGCCTCCCAGCCTCCCAGCCTCCCAGCCTCCTCAAGTTTTCGGATCGGCCGGCCGATGCCGATCAAAAGGAGTTTCGCACGTCCCATCGGCGGATAGCGAGGTTTGGATGACTCAGGGCCGGATTCTCGTGTGGGGTGACGAGGGCCAGGCCGGGCGGGCGGCCGAGGAGCTTCGGGCGGCCCACCCCGGCCTGGAGACCGAGGTGTGCCCCCCTGCGGCCGAGCCGGGCCGCGACTTCGAACCCGGGGCCTACGACGCCGTCCTCGTCGTGCCCGACCCGGAGCGGTGCGGGCCCCAGGAAGAGTTGACGGGCCGGCTCCGGGCGACCGCCCCCGACACCCCCGTGTTCGTGCTCTGCCCCGAGGCCTTCGGGCCCGCCTGCGAAACCCACCGGTCGGCGGCCCAGTCCCCCCCGCCCACGGCCCACGTGGTTTGCATCGACCGGGTGGTGGCGGCCCTGGCTCGGGCCGTCGCGGCCCGGGCCGATCGCCTCGGGCGGGAACGGGCCGAGCGGCGCTACCGCGACCTCTTCCAGAACCTCCCCATCGGGCTCTTCCAGCGCGCATCCGACGGCGCTTTCCTCGACGCCAACCCGGCCATGGCCGGGATCCTGGGGCTCCCGAGCCGGGAGGCCCTCCTCGAGCGCCGGGTCCAGGACTTCTACCTCGATCCGGCCGACCGGGACCGGTTCGAGGCGGACCTGGCCCGGGACGGCGTGGTGATCGACCGGAAACTCCGGCTCCGCCGGGCCGACGGCCGGCCCACCTGGGTCCTGGTGACCGCCCGGGCCGTGCGGGACGAGGCCGGCCGGCTCCTCTACGTCGAGGGCGCCACCCGGTCGATCGACGCCCAAGTGGAGGCCGAGGCGGCCCGGGACAAGAGCGAGGCCCGGTACCGGACGCTGGCCGAGGCCACCCGGGAGGCCCTCCTCATCCACGACGGCGAGCGGGTGCTCGACGCCAACCGGGCCGCCGAGACCCTCTTCGGCCTTAGCCGCGAGGCCCTCCTGGCCACCCCGCCCCTGGACCTCGTCCACCCCGACGACCGGGAGACCGTGGCCGCCCGGATCCGGGCCGGGTTCCGGGGCGAGTACGAGGTCCGGGGGATTCGATCCGACGGCAGCGCGTTCTGGGCGAGCCTGCGGGTGGACCCGGTGGAGTGGGAGGGCCGGCCGGCCCGGATGGCCCTCGTCCAGGACGTGACCCCCTACCGGGAGGCGGCCGAGGCGGCCCGGGCCGCCGAGCGGCGGCTCTCGAACCTCATGGACGCCGTGCCCGTGGGGCTCGTGCTCCTCGACTCGGCCGGGGCGGTGCTCGCCGCCAACGGCGCCGGCCGGGAGCTCCTGGCCGCCCTGGGGGCCGACCCCGACCGCCGGGTCGGCGCCCTCGGCGGCCGGCCCCTGGTGGACCTCCTCACCCCCGGCGGGGAGGAGACCGAGTTCCGCACCCCCGAGGGCGACCGGCGGGTCATGGTGTCGTCCCACCCCATCGAGAGCTCGTCCCAGGGGGTGCTCTGGGCCCTGGTGCTCCGGGACGTGACCGAGGAGTGGCTCCTGAGGGAGCAGGCGGCCCAGCAGGACCGGCTCGCCTCGGTGGGCCAGCTCGCCGCCGGCATCGCCCACGACTTCAATAACCTCCTCCTGGCCATCACCGGCTACGCCGAGCTCGCCCGCCTGGACCCCGGGGTGTCGCCCAAGCAGCAAAAGCGCCTGGAAGATCTGGTGAAGGCCGCGTTCCGGGCGGCCGAACTGGTGCGCCAGATGCTCGACTTCAGCCGGGGCACCGGCGGGGAGCGGGCCCCCCTCAATCTCGTGCCGGTGGTCAAGGAAACGGCCAAGATGCTCGCCCGGACGTTCCCCGACGAGATCCGGGTGGAGGCCCGGGTCGAGGCGGCCGAGGCCGTGGTGGTGGGCTCGGCCCTGGAGATCGAGCAGGTCCTCATGAACCTGGCCCTGAACGCCCGGGACGCCATGCCCGAGGGCGGTACCCTGACCCTGGGGCTCCGCACCCGGCGGGCGGGGGACGGCCCGGGGTGGGCCGAGATCGAGGTGGCCGACACCGGCACCGGCATCCCCGAGGAGATCCGGGCCAAGGTGTTCGACCCGTTTTTCACCACGAAGCCCCCGGGGAAGGGCACGGGCCTGGGGCTCCACCAGGTGGCGTGCATCGTGGACCGGCACGGCGGCCTGGTGGAGCTCGAGAGCGAGCCCGGCCGGGGCACCACGGTGCGGGTGCTCCTGCCGCTCCGGCCCCCCCGGGACACGGGCGCGCGGGCGAAGGGGCCGGACCTCCTGCCCCGGGGCCACGGGGAGCGGGTGCTCGTGGTGGACGACGACCCGGCCGTGCGGGAGATCACCGCGGCCCTGGTGGAGAGCCTGGGGTACCAAACCGAGTTCGCGGCCGACGGGGCCGAGGCCCTGGAGCGGGTGAGGGCCGCCGGGGTGGACCTGGTGCTCAGCGACGTCTCCATGCCCCGGATGAACGGCCCGGCCCTCGTGGCCGCCCTGGGGGAGCGCGGGCTCCGGGTGCCGGTGGTGTTCCTGAGCGGCTACGACGCCCCCGAGGACCTGGACCCCGGCATCCCCTACCTCCGGAAGCCCCCGACCCGGCTCGCCCTGGCCCGCACCCTGGCCCGGGCGCTCCGGGGCGAGGCCCCGCTTTCAAACCCTGGATCGGAAGGAAGCGGGGCGGTATAGTTCGGCGATCACGGCTCGCCCCCCTCACCCCGGCCCTCTCCCCCCGGTGGGGGGAGAGGGGGACAGAAGGCGGCCCGGTACGGCGTTGCAGGCCCCCCTCCAGGGCGCCAGAACGCGGCCCAGGACGGCGCAGCAGGCCCCCCTCCCCGGGTGGGAGGGGGGTAGGGGGGCGGGGGGAGGGAAAGGGCGGGACGGATGGGCCCCCTCACCCCGGCCCTCTCCCCCCGGTGGGGGGGAGAGGGAGACAGAGGGCAGCCCGGGACGGCGTTGCGGGCCCCCCCCACCCCTGGCGGGAGGGGGGCAGGGGGGAGGGGGAAGGAAAGGGCGGGGCGG
>NZ_BAAHFQ010000134.1:0-7750 GCF_054681715.1 Deferrisoma sp. | reverse complement strand
TCACCACGGCCCCCTTGGAGGGGCTGAACAACAAGATCAAGGTGCTCAAGCGCCAGGCCTATGGCTTCCGGGACCAGGAGTACTTCAAACTGCGAGTCCTGTTCATCCACGAGCCCACCCCATCATTTGCCGGATGAGCCCCCTTTCCGAGTCGCCCCGGCCCCAGGTCGCCTTCGAGCTCCACGACCTGGTGGGGGACATTTTGGCCGAGCAGGGGAGGCGCGAGGAGGCCCTGGCCGCCTACCGGCGGTGCCTGCGGATCTTTCCCGGCTATCTCCAGGTGGTGGAGAAGATCGAGAACCTCGAAGCCCCGAGCGAATCCGGCGGGGCCCCTGCGAAGCCGGCCCCGGCCCCCACCCGGGCCACCCCGGTGGCCGAGTTCCCGATGTGAGGACCGCCGTGCCGCTCCGCGCCCTTGCCGCCCTTCTCGTGGCCCTGTGGCCCCTGGCCGCCGCCGGGGCGCTCCCGCCCCCCGCGCCGCCCCACGACGGCGAGGCGTGCGAGGCCTGCCACCCCGGCGATCCGGCGGCACCCGTGGAGTGCGGCACGTGCCACGGCCCCGACGCCAACCTCCATCCGGACGGGGTGCCCCCCTCCCAGCCCGTGCCCCCCGCGTTTCCCCTGGAGGACGGCCGGCTCACCTGCCGGTCGTGCCACCGGCTCCACGGTCCGGCCGGCCCCCACGCCCTCCGGGGCTTCGATGACCCGGGGGTCCAGAGCCTTTCGGATTTCTGCGCCCTGTGTCACGGTGGGGGGCTCGCCCGCACCAATCCCCACCGGGCCGACGCCGGGGAAAACCGGTGCGCCTTCTGCCACGCCTCGGTGCGGCCGGGGGCCGTGCTCGCGGGCGTCCGGCTCACGGCCCGGGTGGACGCGAACCGGCTGTGCGACTTCTGCCACGACGTGCGGGCCAAGGACCACCCGCGAAACATCGACCCGGTGCTCGACCTCCCCGACGAACTGCCCCGGGGTCCGGGGGGCGAGATCACCTGCGCCACCTGCCACAACCCCCACGGGTCGAGCCGGTTCACCCATTTCCTCCGAGAGGCCTACGGACTCCACTTCGAACGGGGGCTCCAGGAGAACCCCCACCAGAACGACCGCTACGCCTGCCGGGGCTGCCATGTGGAGGCGGCGCCGGAGCGGATCACCAAGGCGCGCCACGATCTGCGGTTCCAGGGCGACGCCATTCTCCTTTGCGTGTCGTGCCACGTGACCGCCCGGAGCCACCACCCCGTGGGAGTGCCGCTCCCGCCCGAGATGGCCGCCCGCCTCCGGGACGCCGGGGCGCTCCCCCTCGACCCCGAGGGCCGGACCACCTGCATCACCTGCCACACCAACAACTGCGAAACCGGCGCCCAGCACATGAGCGTGCGGCGCTACGACCCCAAGCGGTTCCGGCTCGACCTGTGCTGGGGCTGCCACGAGAAGGAGAAGTTCGCGGCCACCGACCCCCACCGCAAAACCGTGGACGACACCACCGAGGGGTGCGTGTTCTGCCACGACCGGCCGCCGGTGAAGGGACTGGAGCGGGCCGAGGATCTCTACTTCGTGAGCCAGGTGAAGATGATCTGCCTGCGCTGCCACGAGGACCTCTCGGACCAGGACGTGAGCCACATGGGCAAACCCCCGCCCGACTGGATGCTCGAGCGGCTCCGCCAGGCCGCCGAGGCCCGGGCCACCGAGTTCCCCCTGGAGCGGGACGGCACGCTCACCTGCACCACCTGCCACAACGCCCATTTCTCGGCCAAGGACGACCGCCACAAGACCCGGCTTCCCAGCCGCGACATGTGCGCGCTGTGCCATTCCAGGTGACAGGGGACGGAAGACAGAAGACAGGGCTCCTACCCGGAACGAGAGCGCGCCACCGCCGGCATCTCTGATACCATCGAAAATGCCTATTTCACCCCGCAAGCACGGTGTCCGGAAACCGCACCGTCCGTGGTGGCAGGAGCTCCCCCGGGGGCGGGCCTTGATTCCGCGGGTGGGGGCGCTACGTTTGCAGCAGGGTTTCCCTGGGCTCCAGCGCGGGAGGGAGAAGCATGCGGCTCTACGTGGTGCAGCACGCCGAAGCGGTTTCCAAGGCGGAGGACCCCGAGCGGCCCCTTTCCGAGAAGGGGCGGCTTGACGCCGAACGGCTCGCGGCGTTTCTCGCCCGGGCGGGGATCGGGGTCAAACGGGTTTGGCACAGCGGGAAATTGCGGGCCCGCCAGACGGCC
Organism: Deferrisoma sp.; assembly: GCF_054681715.1. NCBI lineage: Bacteria > Pseudomonadati > Thermodesulfobacteriota > Deferrisomatia > Deferrisomatales > Deferrisomataceae > Deferrisoma > Deferrisoma sp. Next base: position 5,531 of record NZ_BAAHFQ010000134.1, on the reverse strand, counting down.
GAACTCCTCCAGTGGGCCGTGCTCCCAAGGGGCGAGGTGGAGGAGCGCCCCGGCCTCGGGCCCGAGGCCCCGGTGGGGCCCCTGGCCGACGAGGCCGCCGGGTGGGAGGACGATATCCTCCTCGTGGGCCACCTGCCGTTCGTGGACCGGCTGGTGGCCCGGCTCGTGACCGGGGACGAGGCGGCGTCGGTGTGCGCCTTCGTCCCCGGCACGGCCGTGTGCCTGGACCGGAACGGGGAAGGGACCTGGCGGGTGGTCTGGATGCTCCCGCCCGAGGTCCTGGCCAAGGAGGAGCGTTAGAACTTGGCCCCCACCCCCACGTAGGGCCCGGTCTGGGCGTAGTCGAGGGTGAGGTCGTCGGTTTCCACGTCGATCTGGAAGTACCGGTACCCCGCCACGAGTTCGATGAACGGAAGCGGGTTGTAAGAGACCTCGCCCGAGGCCTCGACGATCCGGTTCCCCCGGTAGGCCATGCCCACGGCATGGGCCCGCACCTCCAGGAGGTCGGCCAGGATCCCCAGGTGCCCGCCGAGGCCCACCATGGGGATCGGGATCTGGAACGACTGGGATTCCTCCTGGCCGGCCGCCTCCATCCGCACCTCGCCGTCGAGGTACTTCACCTGGAGCTGGGGCCCCAGGGAGAACCCGGCCAAGATGTTCTCGAGGTCGATCAAATCGTAGCGGTAGGCGAGATCGAGCTGGGTGTACTCGAGGGAGGTGTCGGTACGTTCGGAGAAGGTTTTGCCGCCGAAGGTGATGGGACTCGAAAGCGTCTTCGTGCCCGAGTAGTCCACCCGGGTCGCCGAGAGGATCAGGTGATGGTCCCCGATCCAGAGCCAGGCGTCACCGAAGAAGAAGTTCTCGTCGTCGACCCCCAGGTCGTCGGTGAAGTCCACCGTGTCCCCCTTGACCCCATCGTCGAGCCGCACATCGCCGGAAAGCTGGGGAATCCAGTATGCCACCCGGGCCCCCACCTCGAACGCCCCGGCCGCGCCGGCCCACAGGAGCCCACACCCCGCCATCGCCAAAATCCACCGTTTCATGCCGCACCTCCCTACCTACCATCTGATTGACAAAACCCGACATCCGCCCTTGGCTAAACCCCACCGGCCCGAACCGAACCCGAGGCCCTGGTACGGTCCCGCGGCCGTTCATGCACGGCCGAACCCGGCGGACCGAAGCCCCTCGACCGAGCCTTCTCCGTGTCCTCCGTGCCCTCCGTGGTGCAACCACCCCGCACCGGGCCCCCGGTGAAGCCGAAGCGGACCCGGGCTTCACGGCCGCCCAGCCGCCTAGCCCCCCTCCGGGCCCGCCCGTAGGGCCTCGTAGCCCAGGGCCTCCTGGGGGAGCCACAGGCCCGCGGCGAAGAGTTCGGCCACGCGGTCGGCCAGATCGCCGCACCCCGCGAACGCCCCCTGCGGATCGGCCGCCGTCGGCCGTTCCTTGAGGGGCCTCGCCAGATGCCGTTGCCCGAGGAGGGCCCGGTAGAGGCGTCCCGCCGGCCGGCACCGGGGCTCCCGGGCCCTGAGGTCCTCGAGGATCCGGACCCCCTCGGGGTCGAGGTCGCCGAAGTACCCCACCCGTCCGATCTCCGGGAACGCTTCGAGGAAGTCGATGGAGCGAAGTATCTTCTTCCCCTCGCCGTAGACGACGAGGGCGGGCGCCTCGCCCCAGGCCCAGCGGCCCTCCTCCACCACCCGGCAGACCGACCAGAACGCCGAGAGGTTCTCCACGGCGAGCGCCACCGGCCCCTTCCCGAACCGCCGGTGGAAGAAGGGCTCGCGCACGTCCAGGGCGTGAACGTCCGCGAGGTCGAGCCCCAGGGTCCGCAGGAACCCCGGCCGGCGCTCCAGGAACTTCTCGTCGCCGAAGATCTCGAGGCTCCGCTCGTTGCGGGGCGCTCGGGGCCGGGCGGCCGGGTCGGGGTGGGCGAAGAGGTAGGCCGACACCGCCTCCACCGCGGCCCGAAGCCCCGGGCCCAGGCGCCGGGCGCCCGCGGGGTCGATCCGGGGGTGGAGGGGCGGCAGGGAATCCGGTCGCGCCCCGGGGAGGGCCGTGAGCCGGTACGCCCGAAACAGGGGGGGCCGACGGCCGTTTCGGCCCCGGGCCTGGATCGGCGAGAGGTCCCCCGCCTCCACCCGCCCGGCCACCCACCGGGCCAGGGCCCCGTACTCCCCGGCCTCCAGGTACCCCTCGGGGCCCAGGATCTGGCGCACCCGGGCCTCGAGATCGTCGGTGGCGAAGGTGCGCCGGCCCCGGCGGGCCACCTCGCGCAGGAACCCCTCGGCCGCGGCCGCGAGATCCTCAGGCCTCACCCGCCTCCCCCTCCTCGGCCGCGAAGTCCTCGGCCCAGTCCCGGTTCGGCGCCGCCAGCAGCGTCGCCTCCTCCACGGCGAAGTGGGCCCGGAACGCCTCCATGGTGTCGCGGTCGAGCTGCACGTAGGTCCGCCGGGAGGTGGGCACGGGCACCAGGCTCACGAGGTTTCGGAAATACTTCCAGATGCCCGGGTCCTGGTGGGCCGTGAGCACGATGAGCTGGATCGCGTTCTCCCGCGCGAGTTCCACCATGACCCGCAGCAGGTGGGCCGAACTGGCCTCGCCCACCGGGTTGTCGAGGAGGAGCACCTTGGTCGCGTCCTCCCGGCCGGCCGCCCGGTAGGTGGCGTAGGTCAGGGTGGCCACAAACAGGAGGTAGCAGGCCACCTGCTTCTCGCCCCCGCTCCAGGCCCGCACCTCCTCCCAGTCGGAGTACCGGGCCGGGGCCCCCGGGGTCTTGGGCTTGTAGATCCGCACCCGGGCCCGGTCGAGCCGGGCCACCACCCGCAGGAGTTCGAACCCGGTCACGCTGCGCACGGCCAGGGAGGCCCGGTCGGCCTCGGGGGCCTGGGCGTAGGCCTCCACGAACCGCTGGACGAAGCCGCGCATCTCGGCCTCGGCCGCGGCCTCGTCCCGGAGGGCCAGGTCCACCTGGAGGAGCCGCCGGGTGCCCCCGCCGGCGAACCGCACCGTGGAGTAGCGCTGGATCGACCGGATCTCCTCGGCGATCCGCCGGGCGAACGCCGCGCACCGGCCGGCCACCTCGGTCTTCTCGGCCTCGAGCCGTTCCTTCTCGGCCAGGGCGCTTCGTCGCAGGTCCTCCACGGCCGGGGCGTGGAGGCCCCAGTACCGCTCCACGCCAGCGTGGGTCGCCAGCGCCCGCTCGGCGTCCTCGGCCGCGAGGTGGAGCCGGCCCGCCAGGCGCACCGCCTCGGTGCGAAGGAACTCCAGGAACCCCGCGAGGGCCCGCTCCCGGCGGCGAACGGCCCGGTCGCGGGCCTCCCCGGCCTCGCGCCACCGCTCGAGGAGTGCGGGAAGGGCGTCGGCCGCGGCCTCGATCTCGCCGGGTCCCAGGGGCTCGGCCTCCCCCTCCCAGGCCCCGGGGCCGAGGCCCCGGGCCCGGGCGGCCGCCTCGGCGGCCCGGGCCCGGAACCCGTCTGCCGCCTCCCAGGCGGCCTGGGCCTGGGCCACGGCCCGCCCCGCCCGGGCCACGGCCGCGGTGAGGACCCGCTGGGTGCCCACCTCGCCGGCCCGGTCCAGGGCGTCCCAGGCCGGGTCCAGGGCCTCCTCCGCCTCGGCCCCGTGGCGGCCCCGGAACTCCCCGGCCAGCCGGCCGAGGCGGTCCCGAAGGTCCTGGGCCTTCGCCCGGGCCGCCTCTTGGGCCTCCCGGGCCCCGGCCAGGGCCTTCTCGGCCGCCCGGAGGCCTTCGTCGGCCTGCCGGCGCCGGGCCACCGGGTCCCACCGGCCGGCCTCGGCCGCCACCCGCTCGGCCGGGGGCTCCTCGACCCCCAGGCCCCGGATCGTCTCCCGCCGCTCCTCGACGCGGGCCAGGGTGTCGCGAATCCGCTCGTCGATCTCCCCCACCTCCCGGGCCCGGCCCAGGAAGGCCTCCCGGGCCGCCCGGGCCCGGGCGAGAAGCTCGGCCAGGTCGGCCTCCTCGGGGGGCTCCCGGGACTCCGGCGCGGCCAGCTCGGCCCGCTCCCGCCGGAGGTCGGCGAGGCGGTGGGCCAGCGAGGCCTGCTCCTCCCCGAGCCGGGCCAGTTCCGCCTCCACCCGGGCGAGCCGCCGCTCCAGGTCCGCCCGCTCGGCCCGGAGTTCCTCGAGTTTTGCCGCCCGCTCGGCCTCCCGGGCCTCCACGCCGGGGCGCTCCCGGCCGAACCGCTCCCAGTAGGCCTTCACCCGGGCGAGATCCCCCTCGGCCCGGCGGCCCCGGTCCCGGGCGCCGGCGGCCGCCTCCCGGGCCGCCCAGGCTTCGGTCCGCAGCGCCTCGGCCCGGGACGAAAGCTGCTCGGCCGCCCGCCGGGCCTCCCCGGCCGCGGCCCGGGCCTCGTCGCGCTCCCTCGACCAGCCGGACACCCGGGGTTCCGGAAAGCGGTCGTAAAACCGCGCCAGCCGTTCCCGGTCGGCCGTGGCCTCCTCCCAGGAGGCCCGGGCCCGCTCCACCCCGGCCGCCGCCTCGGCCGCCCGCTCCCGCACCCCGGTCGCGAACGCCTCGAACGCGGCCGGGTCCCACAGGGCCGCGCTCGCCCCGGGCAGGGGGAACCCCGCCCCGCCGGCCAGCACCACGAGCCCCTCGGCCGCCCCCTCGGGGGCGCCGGCCCGGAGGGCCTCGTCCAGGAGCTGGGGCGAAACCACGGGCACGGCGGCCCGCAGGTCGAGGGACGCCAGGACCTCGGCCCCCCGGTCCAGGAACCGGTTCCAGGCGCCCCGGCTTTCGGCCACGAGGCCGTGGGCCACGAACGGCCAGCGGCCGAGCACGGCGGCCCGGGCCTCGGCCGGCACCCGCCGGAGCCACCGGGCCCCGAGTTCAGTGGCCACGCCGGCCTCCTCTAGGGCCCGGCGCACGGCCAGCAGGTCCTCGGCCGGCAGCGGCGCCTCCTCGCCGGCCACGAAGGCCACCTCCCGCTCGGCCCGGGCGTGGGCCGCCTGGGCCGCGAGGAGCCGGTCGCGCCGGCCGGCCAGGGCCTCGTCCACGGCCCGAAGCGCGGCCTCGCGCTCCCGGTACGGCAGCGTGGGCTCGCACCCCCACCGGGAGAGCACCGGGCCGAGGTCGGCCGCGGCGGCCGCGGCCTCGGCGAGCTTCTCCTCGAACCCGGCGGCCCGGGCGTCGTGGCGGGCGGCCTCCTCCCGGCGGGCCGTGGCCTCCCCGTCCAGGTCCCGCGCCTCGGCCTCGGCCGCCTCGGCCCGCGCCTCCGCCCCGGCGGCCTCCTGCCGGGCGGCCTCGATCTCGTCTGCCAGGGCCTCCAGGACCTCCTCCGGCGTCCGGCCGGCCAGGAGGTCGGCCAGGGCCGCCTCCTCCGCCCCGGCGAGCCGGAGCCATTCGCGCAGGCGGCCGAGGTCCTCCTGGGCCGCCGCGGCTTGGGCCTCGAGGGCCCGGCGCCGTTCGAGCAACTCCCCGCGTTCGGCATCGAGCGCCCCTTTCCGGGCCCCGATCGCCCGAACCTCGGCCTCCGCGCCCTCCAGGGCCCGGGCCAGGGCCCCGTCGGCCAGGCCGG
>NZ_BAAHFQ010000133.1:0-7804 GCF_054681715.1 Deferrisoma sp. | reverse complement strand
CTTCCAAGTAACTTCCTGCTGGGATGCTAGGAGGCTGGGAAGCTAGGATGCTAAAATCCTTTTGGATTTCAGCGTCTGCGGTTGTCCCAACCTGTGGGAGCGGCTTTCGAGCCGCGACCATGTCCCTTCGGGCCTTCGGCCCGGATCGCGGCGGGGACGCCGCTCCTACCCCGACCCATGACTCGGGTGTTACTGTCATGCACAGTGGCGCCCCAAAGGGGCGCTGGGGAGCTTCCAAGTAGATTCGGTCTCGGGGTCGTCGGTCCCGTGGTCCTGACCGCGGCGGTCCACCGTCTGACCGGGAGCGAAAAGTTATTGTTCTTGCGAACAGGCCGCGCTCCGCGGCCTACCGGAGCTTCCACCGGGCGGAAAACCCCATGGACGTCGCCTGCCACGAGTGCAACCCCTACCTCTGGAGCCTGGGCATCCTGGCCATCTTGGGGGTGTCCGCGGGCGGCCTGGGGGCCTGGGTCTGGGCGGCCCGGGCGAGGGCCGGCGCCCGGGCCGAGGCCGCAGCCTGGGCCGCGGGGAGGGCGGTGCGGTTCCAGGACCGGAACGCGGCGTTTTTCGGGGTGCGCTCGGCCGGATGGCGGCAGGTGCGAGGAAACGGGGTGCTCGTGGTCACCGACGAGGCGCTGTGGTTCCGCCGGCTGGTTCCGGCCCGCACCTGGGTGATCCCCCTCGACCGGGTGCGGGGCGTGTCCACCCCCAAGGTCTTCCTGGGGAAAACGGCGCTCCGGCCCCTGGTAGCCGTGGAGTTTCTCGGGGAGGCCGGAACCCCCGATGCGGCCGCCTGGGCCGTGAGGAATCCGCAGGCCCTGGTGCGGGCCCTGGAAGGCGCATAAGCCGGCCCGGCCGAACCCCCGGGCCGGAGAACCCCCTGGAAGCCGCTGGGCCCCCCAGCGCGAAGCCAAAGGAATCCCATGCCCAAAGCCCTCACCCCGGCGGAGGCGATCCGCCGGATCGACGGTCTCGAGAAGTTCGGCATCCACCTGGGGCTCGACCGGATCGCCGAGTGCCTGCGGCGCCTCGGGAACCCCCAGTCCCGGTTCGCCGCGGTCCACGTCGCGGGCACGAACGGGAAGGGCTCGACCGCGGCCTTCACGGCCTCGATCCTCGAACGGGCCGGGTACCGGGTGGGCCTCTACACCTCCCCGCCCCTGGAGTCGTTCGGCGAGCGGATCCGCGTTGACGGCGCCGACCTGCCCAACGAGGCCGTGCCCGAACTCCTGGCGCGGGTGGAGGCCACCGGGGTCGGGCTCACCCAGTTCGAGGTCATCACGGCCATGGCGTTCGTCCATTTCGCCGAACGGGGGGTGGAGTTCGCCGTGGTGGAGGCCGGCCTCGGTGGCCGGCTGGACGCCACCAACGTGGTGGAGCCCGCGGTGAGCGCGGTGACGAACGTGGGCCTGGAGCACGTGGAGCACCTGGGGCCCACGCTCGGCCACATCGCCCGGGAAAAGGCGGCCATCGCCCGGCCGGGGGTCCCGCTCGTGACTGCGGCCGAGGGGGAGGCCCTGGAGGCCGTGGAGGCCGAGGCCGGAGCCCGGGGCGCTCCGGTGGTGGTCGTAGGACGGGACGTGTTCGTGGATCCCGAGGGGGAGGGCTTCGGGTACCGGGGCAGGCGGTGGCGCCTTACGGGCCTCCGGCCGAGCCTCCGGGGGCCCCACCAGGGCCGGAACCTGGCCGTAGCCGTGGCCATGGCCGAGTGCCTGGCCGCACGGGGGTGGCGGGTGTCGCCGGAGGCCGTGGCCCGGGGGGTGGCCGCGGCCCGGTGGCCGGGCCGGTTCGAGGTGCTGGGCCCCGGGCCCCGGGTGGTCTTGGACGGGGCCCACAACCCCCACGCGAGCCGCTGGCTCGCCGAGACGCTTCGGGGCGAACCCAAGGACCGGCTCTTTCTGGTGCTCGGGGTTCTCGGCGACAAGGACGCCCAGCGGATCGTCGCGGACCTCGCGCCCCTCGCCGATCGGGTCTGGGTGACCCGGTCGGCCTCGGTCCGGGCGATCCCTCCCGAGCGGCTCCTCCAGGAGGCCCGGTCCCTCGTGGGGGACCGGGCGCTTGCCGCCGCCACGGTACCCGAGGCCCTGGACCAGGCCCTGGCCGAGGCCGGACCGGGGGACCTCGTGTGCGTGACCGGGTCGCTCACGGTGGTGGGGGAGGCGCGCCGGCGGCTGAGGGAACTCGGGTGGGTGTCCTGAGGCGCCCCCTTCTCGCGCTCGTTCTGGTGGCCCTCGCGGCCGGAGCCGGCCGCGCCCAGACCCTGCGCCTCGACCGGGTGGGGGGGGAGGGGCCCGTGGAGATCCGGGCCGACGAGATCGAGGCCCGGCTGTTGGGGCAGGAGCCCGAGGTCACGGCCCGGGGGGCGGTGTCGGTGGTGTGGGACGGGTACCGGCTCCGGGCCGACCGGGTCCGGTTCGATCCGTCGGCCGATCGGGTGGAGGCGGAGGGCCGGGTGGTGTTCACCGACCCCGGCGGAAACCGCCTGGAGTGCGAACGGTTCGAGGTGAATCTCGGGACCCAGAGGGGGGTGATCCGGCGGGGGCGCCTGTGGATCGCGGCCGAGGGGTACGAGGTGTGGGGCGAGCGGTTCGAGCGGGTGGGCGAGCGCTCGTACCTCGTGGAACAGGGCGGGTTCACGGCCTGTGACGGTACCTGGCCGAGCTGGCGGGTCGAGGCCGACCGGGTGGACGTGGAGCTCGAGGGGTTCGTCCGGGCCCGGGGCGCCGCCTTCTGGATGGAGGGGGCCCCTCTCGCCTACGCCCCGGTGCTGGTGTTCCCGGTGATCCGGGAGCGCCGCACGGGGTTCCTGCTCCCCCGGCTCGGGTGGTCCGACTCCCAGGGCCTGCGGTGGCTCCAGCGGTTTTACTGGGCCCCGGCCGACGCCTGGGACGCGACGCTCCGGGCCGAGTACCGGAGCCGCCGCGGTTGGACCGAGGGGGTCGAGGTCCGGTACGCTCCGGCCGAGGGCCACGCCGGCCGGGTGGACCTGGAGCACCTTTTCGACCGGACCGATCGGTCCCACCGGTACGCCGTGGAGGCCGACCACGAGAGCCGGTTCGGGGAGGGACAGCGCCTCCGGGTGCTCGGCCGGTACCAGGGAGACACACGGTACCGGGAGGAGCTGGCCGACGACCTGGACGAGCGGGAGGCCCGGAGGCTCCGGTCGTTTGGGCTGTGGTCCTGGGACCGGGCCGGCGGCACGGCCTACGGTCTGGCCGAGTTCTTCCAGGCCCTGGACACCTCCCAGGCCGGGGTGCTCCAGACCCTGCCCCGGGTCGGGTTCCTGGGACGGCCGGTGCGGGTGGCCGGGCCCCTGGTGGCCGACCTGGAGGCGGACGCGGCCCGGTTCTGGCGGGCCCAGGGGGAGCGGGGGGAGCGGTTTTCCCTGTTCCCCCGGGTGGGGCTGGACGGCCGACTCGGGGCCCTGGCCGGCACCGCAAGGGTGGGGTTCCGGGAGAACGGGTACCGGCTGGACGGCGGCGACCGATTTCGGGGCGCCCCGGTGGCCGAGGCCGCGGTGGGCGCCTTCGGCTGGCGGCGGTGGGGCGGATGGCTCCACACGTTGGAGCCCTTTGCCGGGATCCGCGTCGAGGGCCGGGGCCACGGCGACGACCCGCCGGTGTTCGACACCGCCGACCGGTTCGACGAGGGGGCGCTCGCCCGGGCCGGCCTCGGCACCCGGTGGCTCCGGGCCGGGGAGGAGTGCGTCGGCGCGGACCTCGCGGCCGAGCGCGACCTCGACCGCGGAAGCGCGGGCACGATCCGGGCCGACGCCTTCTGGGTCCTCGGGGGCCGGTGGTGGGTCGAGGGGGAGTACGACCTCGGCTCCGAGGCCTGGGAGTCCTGGGGGGCCGGGTGGCGCACCCGGGGGGACGACCGGCGGTTCGCCCGGGCCGAGGTCCGGCACCGGCGCGACGAGACCACCTACCTCGACCTGGGCCTCGGGGTGGGCCTTGGCCGGTACGGCCGGGTCGCCTACCGAAACCGCGCCGATCTCCTCGAGGGGCGGCTCCTGGAGGACGCGATCCTCCTGGGCGTGCGCCACCCCTGCTGGGAGCTCGACATCACGTACAGCCGCACCCTGCTGGCCGAGGAGGACCGCCTCGACCGAAAGGTGTTCCTGACGGTGAACCTCAAGGGATTGGGAAAGCTCGGTACCTGGAAGGGGTTCGTGCCGTGACCCGGGCGCGGCGGGTTGCGCTCGGGTGTCTGATGGTGCTCGTGCTCGCGGCCGCGGCCGCGGCCGGGGGGGATCCGGGAATCCCCCTTTACGAGGCCGCCCGGGTCCGGTACCGGGCTCTGGAGGCCGACGGCCCGGAGGCCCGAAACCCCGAGAACTGGCGCGAAACGGCCGATCGGTTTCGGCGGGTGGCCGACGAGGCGCCCCGGTCGGCCAAGGCCGACGACGCCCTCTACATGGTGGGGATCTGCCGGGAGCGGGCCGCGGCGCTCTCGGCGGGGCCGGCCGACCGGCGGGCGGCGGTGGAGGCCTACGACCGGCTGGCCCGGGCGTACCGCGATTCCCGTCTGGCCGACGACGCCCTCTTTCGGGCGGGCCGGATCCTGGAGGGGGCCGGGGATCGGGCCGGGGCGCGGCGGTTCTACGAGCGGGTGCTCCGGGACACCCCGTCGGGAGACATGGTCGGGGCGGCCCGCCGCCGGCTCCGGGATCTCGACCGGCCCACCACGGTGGCCGGGGTGCGCCGGTGGTCGGGCCCACGATACACCCGGGTCGTGGTGGACCTGGGCCACACCGTGGCGTACCAGGTGGGGGAGCTCGCGGCCGACCCGAACGCGAAGCGGCCGCCCCGGATCTTCGTCGATCTCCGGCCGGCCCGCGTGGGGCGGGGCTGCGAGCGGTGCGTGGCCGTCGGGGATGGGCTGGTGCGGCAGGTCCGGGTGGCCCAGCACGCCCCCGACACCGTGCGGGTGGTGCTCGACCTCGAGGAGCCGGCCGACCATCGGGTGTTTCCCCTGGAGGGGCCGGCCCGACTGGTGATCGATGCGTTCTCGTCGCGTTCCGCGTCCGAGGACGTGGTGGCCCGGGTCCTGCGCGAAGGGGCGGCGGGCCGCCGTCCGTTCCGGGTCGTGATCGACCCCGGCCACGGCGGGAAGGACCCGGGCGCCCTCGGGCCGGGGGGGCTCAAGGAGAAGGACGTCACCCTGGCCATCGCCCGGGAGCTCGCTTCGCTCCTCCGGGAGCGGGAGGGCTGGGAGGTGCGGCTCACCCGCGACCGCGATGTGTACCTCTCCCTCGAGGAGCGCACGGCCCGGGCCAACGCATTCGGCGCCGATCTCTTCCTCTCGATCCACGCCAACGCGAGCCCGTCCCGCCGGGCCCGGGGCATCGAGACCTACTACCTGAGCCCGGCCTCCGACCGGGCGGCCCGGCGGCTCGCGGCCCTGGAAAACCAGGGCCGCGAGGAGGACCTGGCCGAGATGGAGCACATCCTGGCCGATGTGGTGCTCTCGGCCAAGGTGGAGGACTCCCGGCGCCTCGCCCGGGCGGTCCAGGAGGCCCTGGTGGACGAGCTCGCGCGCAGCGTGGGGCCCGTGCGGGACCTCGGGGTCAAGCAGGGCCCGTTCTATGTGCTCACCGGCGCGGTGATGCCGGCTGTGCTCGTGGAGACGTCGTTCATCACCCACCCCGAGGAGGCCCGCCGGCTCCGGGACCCCGCGTTCCGCAAGCGCGTGGCCCAGGCTCTCGCGAAAGGGGTCGAGGCGTTCGCCCGGGGGAGGGGGGGATGACTTCGGTCCTGGCGGCCCCGGCCCTCCCCGCCGACCCGGGCGAGCGCGCTCGGGCCGTGGCCCGGTGGGCCGAGGCGGCCCGGGAGGAACTGCGCGCGCTTCACCGGCGCGGCGCCGGGGGGGTGGAGCTCGTCCGGCGCTGGACCCGGGCCGTGGACGGCCTCGTGATCGCCCTGTTCCGGGCCGCCGGGGCGCGGCCGGACGCCGTCTGCCTCGTGGCCCTCGGCGGGTACGGCCGGGCCGAGCTCTCCCCGGCCTCGGACCTCGACCTCCTGATCCTCCACCGGGCAGGCGACGATCCCAAGGCGGTGGCCGAGGCCCTGTGCTACCCCCTGTGGGACGCCGGGTTCGAGGTGCAGGCCGTCACCCGTACGGTGGAGGAGAACCTGGCGGTGGCCCGGGCCGATCTGCGGAGCCGCACGAGCCTCCTGGAGGCCCGCCGGCTCTGGGGGGCCGAGGACCTCTGGGCCGAACTCGAGGATCGGGTGATCGCCGGCGAGATCCTCTCGGGCGACCGGGCCGGGTTCGTGGAGGCGAAGTGGGCGGAGCTGGAGGCCCGCCACGCCCGGTACGGTGACACGGTGTACCTGCTGGAGCCCCAGGTGAAGGAGGGCCCGGGGGGCCTTCGCGACATCCACACCGCCGAGTGGGTGGTGCGGGTGGCGGCCGGAACCCGCGACCTCGACGAAGCCTGCCGGCGCCTGGGGGTGCCGTCCGGCGAGCGCGAAGGGCTCGAGGCGTGCCGGGAGTTCCTGCTGCGGGTCCGCAACCAGCTCCACCTGGCCGCCGGCCGGCGCGACGACCGGCTCGGCTTCGAGCGCCAGGACGAGGCGGCCGGGGTGTTGGGGTTCGAGGACGGGGCCGGGGTGCCGGGGGTGGAGCGGTTCCTCCAGGCCTACCACGCCACGGCCCGGCGGGTCATGCACCTCACCCGCACGGTGATCCGCCGGGCCCGCGCCGACGGGGCGGCGCGGGGAGGCACCGAGCCCTGGCGGGAGCCGGGGGTCGGGTTCCGGGACGGGGAGGTGGTCGTGGACCCCGGCGAGGTGGTGCGCCGGCCCATCGTGCTTCTGGCCGCGTTCGAGGCGGCCCAGGAGACCGACCGGGAGCTCTCGCCCCAGGCCCTGGAGGCGGTGCGGGAGAACCTCCACCGGGTGGACGACCGGTTCCGGCGGGACCCCGAGGCCGTGGCGCGGTTCCTGGGGATTCTGCGGGCCCCGCGCCGGGTGGCCACCACGCTCATGACCATGCACGAGGTGGGGTTCCTCGACCGGTTCATCCCGGAGTTCGCCCGGATCCACGGCCGCTGCCAGCGGGACCTCTACCACGTCTACCCCGTGGACGTGCACAGCCTGTTCGCCGTGCGGGAGCTCCGGCGGCTGGCCCGGGGGGAGTACGAGGGGGCGTTCCCCGTGCTCACCGAGCGGATCCGGCGGGTGCGCCACCCCGAGGTGCTCTACCTGGCCGCGCTCCTCCACGACGTGGGGAAGGGGAGCGGGGGCGGCCACGCCGAGCGGGGGGCCGAGGCCGCCGTGGCCGTGGCCGACCGCATGGGGTTCGACCCGGAGCAGCGAGAATACCTGGTGTTCCTGGTGCGCCGCCACCTCCTCATGGCCCGGACGGCCCAGGCCCGCGATCTGGACGACCCCGACGTGATCGCGGCGTTCGCCCGGGAGGTGGGGGACCTGGAGTCCCTGGACCTCCTGTACCTTCTGACCTTTGCCGACATCCGGGCCGTCGGCCCGGGGGCCTGGACCCCCTGGAAGGGGGTGCTCCTCGACACCCTCTACCTCCGGACCCGGGTGTTCCTGGAAACCGGGGGCGAGGCCGGGCCCCGGCGGGACGACCCGGCCCGGGCGGCGGCCGTGTCCGACCGGCTCCGGGAAGCGGCGGCCGGCCGGGTGCCCCCCGACGAGGTGGAGGCGTTCCTGGCCGGGGTGGAAACCGTGCGCTACCTCCTGGCGAACCCCCTGGAGACCCTTCTGGCCCACCTGGAGGCGTTTGCCGGGCGGCACGACGACCCGGTGGTGCGGTTCCGGGAGGTCCCCGAGGAGGG
>NZ_BAAHFQ010000132.1:0-7979 GCF_054681715.1 Deferrisoma sp. | reverse complement strand
GGCGGGGGGCGAGCCCCGGAAGCCCTCGAGGAGGCGCCGGCCCCGCAGGGCGTCGAGGGCCGAGGCGGCGTCGGCCGGGGTCATGGGCGCCATGCGGATCGCCACGTCCTGGTAGATCTCGACCGCGGTGCCGCCGATGCCGGTCACGACCACCGGGCCGAACTGGGGGTCGTTCTTGGCGCCCACGATGAGTTCCACGCCCCGCGCCATCTCGCCCAGAACCACCCCGTCGAACCCGGGCAGGCGGTCCATCCGCTCGAACGTTCGGCGCAGGGCGTCGTCGCCCTCCACCCCCACCTCCACGCCCCCCACGTCGGATTTGTGGACCACCCGGGCCGAGACCACCTTCACGACGACCGGGTAGCCGATGCGGCGGGCCGCCTCCACGGCTTCGTCGGGGTCGCGGGCCCAGGCCCAGCGGTTCAGGGGAAGCCCGTATTCGGCCAGGATCTCCCGGGCCAGGGGCTCCACGACCCACCCCACGGGGGCGGCGCGGCGGAGGATTTCGGCGGCGCTGGGTTTCACGGGGTTCCCCTCCGGGCGATGGCCTGGGCCATGTGAACGGCGCCCTGCACGGTGTGGGAGACCGGGATGCCGTTCGTCTGGAAGCCCTCGATGAAGATGCCGTATTTTTCGATGTGGGGCATGTAGGCCACGACGGGCTTGCCGCTCGCCTGGGCCACCTGGGCCGCCCGGGCCCCCACGTCGGGGGTGAGGGCGGGAAGATACGGGAGCAGAAGGAGCACGGCGCCGTCCACGTAGGGCCGGTCGAGGAGGAACCGGAGCGCCGCGAGGAAGTCCTGGTCGCCCGCCGACCCGGTGAGGTCCACGGGGTTTCCCACCGAGGCGATCTCCCGCACGCTCGGGGAGAGGGCCGCCCGCAGGCGCTCCTGGTCGGCGGCCGGGATCTCGGGCAGGTTGAGGCCCGCCCTCTGGCACTCGTCCGAGGCCACGGCGCCGTGGCCGCCGCTCGCGGTCACGATGACCAGGTTCCGCAGGGGCTTAGCCGGAAGGGCGGCCGCGAGCGCCTCGCAGTAGGCCACGAACTCGGCCTCATCCCGGGCCTCGAGGGCCCCGGCGTGGCCCAGGATGTCGCGGAGCACCCGGTAGTCCCCGGCCACCGAGGCCGTGTGGGACGCCACGGCCCGGGTGCCCCCGGGCGATTTCCCCGCCTTCAGGAACACCACGGGCTTCGTGGCCCGGCCCAGGAGCTCCACGAGGGCCCGGCCCCGGCCGGGCCGGAAGCCCTCGAGGTAGAGGCCGATCACCCGGGTGGCCGGGTCGGCCAGGAAGAACTCCACCAGGTCCACCTCGTCCAGCACGGCCCGGTTCCCGATGCTCAGGCCCCGGGCGATGCCGGCCCCCTCCTGGGTGAGCTTGATCATGAGGTCCACCAGGATGCCGCCGCTCTGGCTCACGAGCGAGATGTTCCCCGGCCGGATCTCGATCAGGCGCTCGGGGGGCAGGAAGAAGGTGTCCAGGACCGGGGCGGCGTAGACCCCGAGGCAGTTCGGGCCGACGACGGGAAGGCCGTGGGTCCGGCTGATCTCGGCGATCTCGTCCTGGAGGTCGTGGCGCCCCACCTCGGCGAACCCCCCCGAGACCACCACCGCGGCCTTGACGCCCCCGGCCGCGCACTCCCGGAGCACCCCCGGCACAGCCCCGGCCCGCACGGCCACCACCGCCAGGTCCACCCGGGCCGGCACCTCCCCGAGGGAGCGGTACACCGGCTCGCCGTAGAGGTCGCCGCCCTTGGGGTTGATGGCGTAGGTGGCGGCCCGGTAGCGCAGGTGGTTCTTGTGGTAGATGACGTTGGCCGGGTGGAACGGGTTCGAGAGCGACACGCCGTAGACGGCGATCGCCTGCGGTTCAAAGAGGCACGACAGGTCCATCCGGTGCTCCGGGAACGAGGGGGAACGACGCCGAACCCGGGAGCCTACTCCCGCCGGGCCCGGCGTCAAGGCAGCCGAGGGGATACTCGCAGGGAGGCCGGCGCGCTCCACCTGGCCCTCGGGGTTGCCGGACGCGCCCGGGGGTTCGCCACCTTCGACCGGGCGTTCGCCCGCACGGCCGAGGGCCTCGCGCCGCTACCCGTGTTCGAGCCCTAGCGATTCCGGCTCAAAACGCCCCGGGGTGGAGGAACCGGGCCAGGGTGCGGGCGGCCTCGCCCAGGCGGGGGCCGGGCCTGGCGAAGGTCTTCTCGTCCACCACGAGCACCCGCCCCTCCCGCACGGCCCGCAGGGTCTGGTACAGGGGCCGGTCGGCCGGGGGGGAGGGGTTTCGGTTCATGGGCCCCTCCTGGATCACGTAGGCGTCGGGGTCGAGCTTGAGGAGGGCCTCCACGTCGAGGGTGAGGAGCTTCTTGGGGGCCTCGACGGCGTTTCGGCCGCCCGCCGCCTCCAGGAGGTCGTTTACGAGCCCGTCGGTGCCGGCCACGGTAAGCGGCTGGGCCCGCACCTCGTACACCACCCGCACGGGGGGGCGTCCTGCCACGGCGGCCCGTACCGACCCGATCTCCCCCCTGAGCCGTCCGGCCAGGGCCCGGGCCTCCCCGGGCCGGCCGGCCAGTTCCCCCAGCCGCTCCATCACCGAGAGGGCCTCGTCCAGCGACCGCGGGTCGAAGGCGGCCACGGTGAGCCCCCGGGCCCGCAGGTCGGCCACGGCCTGGGCCGCGGCCCGGCCGGCCCGGGCCACCACCAGGTCGGGCCGCAGGGCCAGCACGTGCTCCACGTTGGGCCGAAGCCCCGTGCCCACCGAGGGCACGGCCCGGAGGGCCTCCACGGTGTCGTCGTGGCGGGTGCGTCCCACGATCCGGTCGCCCGCCCCGATCTCCCAGAGGATCTCGGTGAACGCCCCGTAGAGCGACACGATCCGGGGCGCCTCGGGGGCGCAGACCCGGGTGCCGGTGTCGTCCTGTACGCAGGCGGCGCGTACGGCCGCCGGGGCGAGGGTCACGAGGAGGGCGAGAAGCCAGACCAGGGGGGATCTCAACGGGGGACTCCTTTCTTCGCCCGGGCCGCCCGGGGCAGGAACACGGCGTGGGGCCGGCCCGTGGCCGGGTGGACCGCCACCTCGGCCGGGGTCTCGTACACGGCCTCCAGCACGTCCTTGCGGAACACCTCGGCCGTCGGGCCCTCGGCCCATACCTTGCCGCCTTTCAGGAACACGAGCCGCTCGCAGTAGAGGGCCGCGAGGTTGAGGTCGTGCATCACGGCGCACACGGTGGCGCCCTCGGCGTTCACCCGGGCCAGGAGGTCGAAGGCGTCGATCCGGCGGTGCACGTCCATGGCGGCCGTGGCCTCGTCCAGAAGGAGGATCGGGGCCTCCTGGGCCAGGGCCCGGGCCAGCACGAGCCGCTGGCGTTCCCCGCCGGATACCTGGGTCACGAGCCGGTCGGCGAGCCCCCGGGTGTCGGTGTGGGCCATGGCCCGGTCCACCGCGGCGCGGTCGTCGGGCCCGGGCCGGCCGAACCGGCCGATCCGGGGGTGGCGGCCCATCAGCACCACCTCGAACCCGGTGAAGGGAAACGGGATCCAGGTGGTCTGGGGCACCGTGGCCACGGCCCGGGCTAGGTCCCGGGGTGCGGCCTCCCGGGGATCGAGCCCGGCCACCCGGACCTCGCCCCGCTCCGGCCGGAGCACCCCGGTGAGAACCCGCAGAAGGGTGGACTTGCCGCAGGCGTTGGGCCCCAGGATCCCGAGGAACGCGCCGTCGGCCACCTCGAGGTCCACGCCCCGGAGCACCGGGGCCCCGCCGTAGCCGGCCCAGAGGTCCCGGACCCGGATCACGGCGCCTCCGCCCGCCGGCTCCTGGGGTTCCACCGGAGGAGCCAGCAGAAGAAGGGCCCGCCCACGAGGGCGGTCACCACGCCCACGGGAAGCTCCTCGCCCCCGGGGAGCACCGTGCGGGCGAGGCCGTCGGCCAGCACAAGAAGCGACGCACCCACCAGGAACGAGCCCGCCACGAGCCGGCGGTGGCCCGGCCCCAGGGCCATCCGCAGGAGGTGGGGCACCACCAGGCCCACGAACCCGATCACCCCGCTCACGGCCACGCAGGCCCCGGTCATGACCGAGGCGGCCACCAGGAGCCAGCGCCGGGCCCGGGCCGCGTCCACCCCGAGCTGCCGGGCCGACTCGTCGCCCAGGGCCAGGAGGTCCAGGTCCCGGCCGAGGCACCAGGCCCAGACCACCCCGGCCAGCACGTAGGGGGCCGAGAAGGCCACGTGGGCCCAGCCCCGGCCGTTGAAGCTCCCCAGGATCCAGAACACGATCGAGGACACGCTGTCCTCGTTGAGGCTCTTGAGCAGGCTGATGCCGGCCGAGAGGGTGGTGCTCACCACGATGCCGGCGAGGATCAGGGTGTTCCCCGAGCCGAAGTCCCGGTCCGAGGCCAGAAGGTGCACGGCCCCCAGGGCCGCGAGGGCCCCGGCGAAGGCGCAGAGGGGCAGGAGCCCGAGGCCCCAGGCCGTGTAGCCCCCGAGCCCGGCGAGGATCGCGATGCTGGCGCCGAGGGCCGCCCCCGACGACACGCCCACGGTGTAGGGATCGGCCAGGGGATTCAGCAAGATGCCCTGGAACACCACCCCGGCCACGGCCAGCCCGCCGCCCACCAGGGCCGCTAGGCTCACCCGGGCGAGCCGTACGGTCAAAAGGATCGTGCGGTCCACCGGGTCGAGGGTGGGGGCCGCGAGGCCCGCGGCCTCGGCCAGGGCCCGCAGGAGGTCGGCCGCCCCCAGGCCCGAGGACCCGATGCTTCCGGCCCAGAGCACGACGAGGGGCAGGGCGAGGGCGGCCGCCCCGATCGCCACCTGGGGCCGGCGGGTCACGGGCTGCGGTCCCCCCGGGCGCGCACGAGAAAGAGGCTCATGTACCCGTTGGCCCGGGCCCGGGCCTCGGCCACCCCCCGGGCCACCACGGCGTCGGGCCGGGTGCAGTGGGAGGCGAACACCACCCGGTCCCCGAGGCCCCGGTGCTCCAGCAGGTCGCACACGCCGGCGGTGTTCCGGTAGGGCTTGAGCACGGCCACGCTGTCGGCCGCGGCCAGGGCCCGCTCCACGGCCTCGGTGCCCCGGGCCCCGCTCACCACGGCCAGGGTCTCGTCCCCCTCCACGAGCGGGGTGCGGGCCTCGGCCGCCGCGGCCGCGAACGAGGTGATCCCCGGCACCACCACCACCGGCACCCGGGGCTCCAGGGCCTGCACCTCCTCCAGGAGGTAGGTGAAGGTGGAGTAGGTCATGGGGTCGCCGAGGGTCAGGAACGCGGCCGAGGCCGGCCGCCGCAGGGTCTCCAGGACCCGGCGGGCGTGGTCGCGGTGGACCTCCCGGGACCGGACGTCCTCGAAGGTGTGGCGGAAGGGCAGGGGGACCACGGGACAGCCCGGCCGCAGGTGGGGCCGGGCGATCGAGAGCGCCGCGCTGCGGCCCGAGCGCTCGTGGCCCGCGGCGAACACCACGTCCACCTCCTGGAGGATCCGCACGGCCTTGAGAGTCAGGAGCTCCGGGTCGCCGGGGCCGACGCCGATGCCGTAAAACGTGCCGAGGGTGCTCATGGGGACTCCTCTGTCTAGGCTGGGAAGCTGGGATGCTCGGAAGCTAGGAGGCTTAGAGGCGGGGACGCGAGAACCGCCGGGCCAGGTCCCGGGTCTTGTCCCGTCCCGACGAGGCCGAGTCCGGAGCCGTGTAACGCCCGAAGAAACCGGAACAACTCACGCTTTCCAGCTTCTTAGCTTCCCGGCCTCCTAGCCTCCTAGCTTCCCAGCCGTCCCTACGAACTGCTTCGCCGCACGGCCCACACGGCCGAGGCGAAGAACGCCGCGGCGAACCCGGCCAGGGCCGCGGCGTGGACCCAGGGCACGGGCTGGCCCAGGCTCGCCGCCCGGATCGTGAGGCTCGAGTGGGTGAGCGGAAGCCCGTAGGCCAGCGCCTCGGCCCACCCGGGCAGCCGGTCGAGCGGGAAGAACGTGCCGCACAAAAACGACATGGGCACGATGAAGAACGTGTTGATGTGCCCCTGGTCGGCGTGGCTTCGCACCACCATGGCCGCCGTCACGGCGGCCGAGGCGAACGCGAAGGTGTGGAGGCCGAACAGGGCCCCCACGGTCGGGCTCAGGGGCGGCCGGACCCCGAAGGGCCAGGCCAGAAGGTACACCACCACGGCGGCCGCGAGCCCCCGGACCATGCCGTAGATCACCTCGCCCAGGGCGATCTGCCAGGCCGGCACCGGGGCCATCTGGAACTCCTCGAAGATCCGCCAGTAGAACCGGGCGATGTTGATCTCGGTGGCCGTGCCGTAGCTCTGGGTCATGCTCGCCATGGTGGCGAGGCCCGGGATCATGAACGCCAGATACCCCACGCCGTCGAGCTCCACGTGCCGGCCCAGCCCCCACCCGAACACCACCAGGAACAAAAACGGCGACACCGCGTAGGACGCCAGGTGCTTCTTCCACCGCCGGCGGTAGATCCGAAGCTCCCGGTAGAGCACCCCGGCCACCCCGTTCACGGCTCCACCCTCCGTCCCGTGCGCTGGAGGAAGAGATCCTCCAGGTTCGTGCGCCGAAGCCCGGCGCCCTCCGGGGCCTGCCTGAGGAACCCGAGGGCCGCCTCCCGGGTCGGAAAGAACCGGGTGCGGGTGCCGTCGTCCCCCACCACGTCCACGGCGTACTCGCCGAGTTCCGCGAGAAGCGCCCGGGGTTCCCCCTCCTCGATCAGCCGGCCCCGGTCCAGGATGCCCACCCGGTGGCACAGGAACTCGGCCTCCTCGATGTAGTGGGTGGTCAGGAGCACCGTGACCCCCCGGCGGTTCACGGCCCGGATGAGGTCCCAGAGCCGGCGCCGGGTGGCCGGATCGAGGCCCACGGTGGGCTCGTCCAGAAAGAGGATCCGGGGTTCGTGGAGGAGCGCCCGCACGATGGTGACCCGGCGCTTCATGCCTCCCGAGAGGGTGCGGCCGAGGCTCCGGGCCCGTTCGGCCAGGCCGGCGAAGGCCAGGAGTTCCGCGGCCCGGGCCCGGCGCTCGGCCCGGGGCATGCCGTGGAGGATGCCGTGGAGTTCGAGGCTCTCGGCCACCGTGAGGTCGGGGTCGAGGTTGAGCTGCTGGCTCACCACCCCGATCTGGGCCTTGGCGGCCACCGGGTCCCGCAGCACGTCGGCCCCGCCCACCCGGGCCGTGCCGGCGTCGGGCCGCAGAAGCCCCGTGAGGATCCGGATCGTGGTGGTCTTGCCGGCCCCGTTGGGCCCGAGGAAGCCGTAGATCTCCCCGGGCCGCAGCTCGAGGTCGAGCCCGTCGAGGGCCCGGACCTTGCCGAACCGCTTCACGAGCCCCCGGGCCTCGACGGCCGGTGCCGGCTCGGCCCCCCGCGCCTCGCGTGCGACGCTCGCCTCCAGCATGCTCTTCCCCATGCCCGGCCCGGCCGGGCAAGATCCCATCGGAGTCCGGGGCCCCGGAGGTCCCACGAAAAAAGCCCACTCCTCCTGCGGAGCGGGCTTCCCGTTTTCGAAGCTCCCCAAGGTTCCCCGCCCTCCCGAACCGACCCGGGGAGGTTTGGCGTGCGGGGCGTCCGGCCGGCAGGTCTTCTGGCTCGCGATTCGTCCTCGGGGCCGCCTTCCCAGCCGATCGGCCAGTGGCTCCAGTGGCCCGTCGTCCTCGCTCACAGCGGCGGGTCCGCGGGGGATTTTCACCCCACTTCCCTTTTCAGCCCCAGGGGGCACCGGCGGACGTAGATTGAACGGTCCTTTTATCCCCCCGGGTCGGGTGTGTCAAGCCGGGCGTTTGACGGGCCTTCGCGGCCCACGGTATAAAGCCGGGTCCGGCCCAGGGCCGGCAAATCCCCTTGGAACGGGGCGTTACTATCAACCCGGCGGCTATAGAGGCGCGCACACCGCCGCAGGGGCGTGGGGCCTGCTTCCGGCCGTGCGTGAGTGCGGCATCCGGCTTACGCGGCATCCGCCACTCAGCCGGAGGGGCGAAAGTGCACCGCAAATC
>NZ_BAAHFQ010000131.1:0-7980 GCF_054681715.1 Deferrisoma sp. | reverse complement strand
TCACCACGGCCCCCTTGGAGGGGCTGAACAACAAGATCAAGGTGCTCAAGCGCCAGGCCTATGGCTTCCGGGACCAGGAGTACTTCAAACTGCGAGTCCTGTTCATCCACGAGCCCACCCCATCATTTGCCGGATGAGCCTTTATTAAGATCCGGAACGTCCGCCACCGCCGCCCCGGCCTGTCGAGCCGACAACGGCATGGAAAGGCGCGGCGATCGGGTGCCGCACTCGCGCCCGGCCGGAACCAGTCCCCCACCCGCCCCCGGCAATCCTGTTGAAGGGATTCGCACCGTTTCGCTTTCCGGCCGCGGACCGGACCACCTCGGCCAGGGCCAAGGGACCGAAGACCGGCGACCGAGTCAGGAGTCAGTGGACAGACGACAGAGGACAGGGGGTTCTCTGACCTCCGGCTTCTGAAATCTGGCCCCGGATACGGCAGCCGCTCCCACGGGTTGGGACAGCCTGTGGAGCTGGAATCACGAATGATTTTCGCGTCCTAGCGTCCCAGCCTCCCAGCGTCCCAGCCGAAGATACTTGGAAGCTCCGTAGGCCGCGAGGCGCGGCCTGTTTGCAAAAACAATAACTTCCGCCTCGGCCACACGGTGCGCCGGGGCCGGCTGGACCACGGGACCGCAGACCGCGAGACCGGCGACCGACGACCGAAGTTACTTGGAAGCTCCGGTAAGCCGCGCGGGGCGCGGCCTGTTTGCAAAAACAATAACTTCCGCCTCGGCCACACGGTGCGCCGGGGCCGTCTGGACCACGGGACCGACGACCGCGAGACCGCCGACCGTGGACCGAAGTTACTTGGAAGCTCCCCAGGGCCCCTTTGGGGCCCCGCTACGCAGGACAGTAACGTCCGAGTCAGGGCTCAGGGGTGGGAGCGGCGTCCACGCCGCGATCCGGGCCAAAGGCCCGAAAGGACATGGTCGCGGCTTGGAAGCCGCTCCCACAGGGTGGGACAACCGTTGACGCTGGAATCCTAAATGATTTTAGCGTCCTAGCGTCCTAGCATCCTAACGTCCTAGCAAGAAGTTACTTGGGAGGCTGGACGGCAGAGCGAACCCGGCCCTTCCTCCGTGTTCTCCGTGTCCTCCGTGGTGGTTTACGCCAGGACGCGGATGCGCGACCGGCGGATCATCCGGGTGGAGCCCGACACGTAGCGCTCCTCGTCCACCCCGGCCCGGAACCGGTCGGTGTTGACGCCCCAGGCCCGGGCGAGGGCCCGGACCCAATGGGCCGCGGCGAACGGCAGCAGGATCCCCGCCACCTCGGGCGGCACCGCCGGCAGGGGCACCGCCCAGCCCGGGGGAGGCCCCTCGGGGGTCCAGGTGCAAAGGGCCTGGACCGTGGCCCCGATCTCCCCGGCCACCACGGCCTCGATCTCCCCCACCCGCTCGAAGGCGGGTTCGTCGTGGACGAAGAAGAGCACCAGGTCCCCCGGCCCGGTCACCAGGTACCCGGTGTGGCAGAACTCCTCGGTCTCGTAGGCCGCCGCGGGGATGACGAGTTCCAGGAGCTTGTAGGCCCCGAACCGGGCCGCCGGCCACCCGGGGCCGGTGCCGGCCAGGCCGATCCGGCACCCCGGCCGGGCTCGCTCCGCGGCCCGCGCCCCGGCGGCGGCCGCCGCCTCGCCCGCCGACCCGGCCGCCCCCGGCAGCACCCCCCAGGCGCCCAGGGGCCTTCCGGCCAGGGCCTCGCCCACGGCGGCGAGCCCGAGCTGCATGGCCCCGAAGGTCTTGGTCTGGGGAACGGCCCGGTGGTACCCGGAGTAGGCCGCGGCCCCCGGATCGCGGTAGTCGGTGCGGTCCAGGGCCTCGGCCGGGGCGGTGCCCAGGCACAGCACCCCGTCGGCCTCCCGGGCCAGGGGGGAGCCGGGGTGGTCGGTGAGGGCCAGGGTCCGGGCCCCCCGGGCCCTGGCGCAGGCCACGGCCTCGAGGACCCGGGGGGTCTTTCCCGACACGCTGAGGGCCACCAGGAGCGTCCCCGGCCCGAGGAGGTGCGTCCGGGCCCGGCTCACCTCCATGGCCGCCAGACCCCGCACCGGCACCCCCAGGTGGGGCTCCCAGAGCCACTCGGCCCACTCGGCCGCGGCGTGGCAGTCGCCGCACCCGGCCACCACGACCCGTTTCGGCCGCTCGCCCCCCAGCGCCCCGGCCACGGCCTCCCGGGCCTCCCCGAACCGGCCGAGGAGCGCCCCCCACACCCCGGGCTGCTCGGCGAGCTCGAGCCCCATGGCGTCTTGCGGGGTGTCCCCGGGCGACACGGCGTCAGTCCCCCTCGCCCCGCCGGAACGCGGGCTCCAGGATCTCGGCCTCGATCTCGTCGGGGTCGGGGGCGTTGTATTGGACGAGCCGCAGAAGGTGGGGGAACGACTCGGCGGACACCTCCACGAAATCCAGGGCCACCCCCCCCTCCTCCACCCGCACCGCCCGCGCGGCCAACACGAGGTCGAGCTCCGCCGCCCCGGGCTCCAGGTGGATCCGGCAGGTCACGCCCTGCCCCGCCTCGGGCCGCGGGCCGGGCGCCGCCGCCACGTACGCCCCCTTGAGGCTCAGGTCCCGCAACGCCCCGTGGAGGCTCTGGCCCCCCCACTCCACCGTGGCCTCCTTGCCGGCCGCCACCCTGGTTCGCCGCCGCCGCTGCATCGGATCCCTCCTCGGTACGGATTTCGGGTCCTCGGTCGCCGGGCTCCGCTCCCGCCCGCGTCCCTTCGGTACGCCTTCCGATCGGACGGGAACGCCCGGCACTTTACGCCCGGGGCGCGAGGCGGGCAACCGGCCGGAGGGCGGCGGGTCCGGCCCGGGAGCATTTTCTTGGGGGCGGAGGCCTTGACAACCCCCCCGGGGGTTCGGTACCGTTCGCGCTTCCAAGCCGTGGGCCGTTAGCTCAACTGGTAGAGCAGCTGACTCTTAATCAGCGGGTTCGGGGTTCGAGTCCCTGACGGCTCACCACCCGACAACCAACGGGCGCCGCCCCCCGGGGCGGCGCCGTTTGCCATGTCCCTCCCGCCTTTTCGCGGGTGCGGGCACCGCGTGGCACACTTGCGGCCGTCGACCAAAAGGCCCACACTCCGCGTACACGGGACCTTCAGCGCGAATCCAAGCGAGAGTGGCGGAACTGGTAGACGCACTGGACTTAGGATCCAGCGGCTCGGCCGTGGGGGTTCGAGTCCCCCCTCTCGCACCATTTCCTTGACTTCCCGTTTCGTCGCCCCCTGATCCCTAGAGAGTTGTCGAAGCGAGGCCGGAGGCCCCGAGGGGAACCCGGTCCGCGTGTGCCGCCGAAGGAGAACAAGATGAAAACCGAGGTCGAATCCATCAGCCCCGTGAAAAAGAAGCTTTCGGTGGAGATCCCGGCCGAGCGGGTGGCCCAGGAGGAAGAGGCCGCCCTGCGGGACCTGCGCCGGTCGGTCACCCTGCCCGGGTTCCGCAAGGGCAAGGCGCCCCTCAGCCTGATCCGCCGCCATTACGGCGACCGGGTCCGGGCCGACGTGCTCGGCCGCCTGATCGAGGAGTCGTACCGGGAGGCGGTGCTTTCGGAGAACCTCGTCCCGGTGTCCGACGCCGACATCCAGATCCAGTCCATGCCGGAGGAGGGCGCCCTGGCCTACACCGCGGTGATCGAGGTCCGCCCCGAGGTGGAGGCCCGGACGTACACGGGGCTCACCCTCAAGAAGGAGCGGGTCGAGGTGGACGAGGCCGAGGTGGACGAGCAGCTGGAGCGTCTGCGCCAGTCCCGTGCCACCTTCGAGCCGGCGCCCGAGGGCCACGAGGCGGCCGAGGGCGACATGGTCGTGATGGACTTCGCGGGCACCGTGGACGGCGAGCCCCTGGAGGGCGGGAGCGGGGAGGACCGCTCCGTGATCCTCGGGACGGGAACCCTGGTGGAGGGGTTCGAGGAGCAGCTCAAGGGGGCCAAGGCCGGCGAAGAGCGCACCGTGGAGATCACCTTTCCCGACGATTACCCCAACGAGGCGATTGCGGGGAAGACCGCCCAGTTCCAGGTGACGGTCAAGGAGGTCAAGGTCCGAACGGTGCCCGAGCTCGACGACGAGTTCGCCAAGGACGTGGCCGAGGTGGAGGGGCTCGAGGAGCTGCGCGACAAGATCCGGGACCAGATCCGGGCCGAGAAGGAGAAGGCGGCCGAGACCCGGTTCCGGGACCGGCTGATCGACGCGCTCCTGGACGCGAACCCCTTCGAGGTGCCCCCGAGCCAGGTCCAGGAGCAGCTGGAGTTCTCGATGGCCCGGATCAAGGAGGACCTGGCCCGGCGCGGGCTCGACCTCGCCCAGATCGGGATCGACGAGGGGCAGTTCCGCGAAAACCAGCGGGCGGCGGCCGAGCGCACGGTGCGGTGGGCGTATCTCGTGGGGGCCATCGCCCGGGCCGAGGGCATCGAGATCACGGACGCCGACGTGGACGCCCGGATCGAGGAGATCGCCCAAGCCGACGGCCGGCCCGTGTCGCTCGTGAAGAGCTTCTTCGAGCAGGGCGGCCGCCTCGAGGGGCTTCGCAATTACCTGCTGGAGCAGCGGGTGATCGAGAAGGTGGTCGAGGGGTGCACCGTGGAAGAGGTGGACCCCGAGGAACTGGAGGGCCAGGGGGAGGCCGGCGATGAGTAACCTGATCCCGTTCGTGGTGGAGCGCTCGGGCCGGGGGGAACGGGCCTACGACATCTATTCCCGGCTCCTCAAGGACCGCATCGTGTTCCTGGGCTCGCCCGTGGACGACAACGTGGCGAACCTGGTGATCGCCCAGCTCCTCTTTCTCGAATCTGAGGACCCCAAGGCCGACATCTACCTCTACATCAACAGCCCCGGGGGGCTCGTGACGGCCGGCCTTGCCATCTACGACACCATGCAGTACGTTCGTCCCGACGTGTGTACCCTGTGCCTCGGCCAGGCCGCCAGCATGGGGGCGCTCCTGCTGGCGGCCGGGGCGCCGGGCAAGCGCTGGGCCCTGCCCCACTCGAGGATCATGATCCACCAGCCGATGGGGGGGTTCCAGGGCCAGGCCACGGACATCGAGATCCACGCCCGGGAGATCCTGCGGCTGCGCGAGGAACTCAACCGGATCCTCTCGCACCACACCGGGAAGGACATCGAGACCGTGGCCCGGGACACCGATCGGGATTTCTTCATGGACGGTCGCCAGGCCCTTGAGTATGGTATCATCGACAAGGTCATCGAACGGCGACCCGACACGTAAGGGCGACCCGTCTCGCCCGGGAGAAGGCACGACGTGAATCCGAGGAAAGGCAAAGGTGGAGGGCTGTACTGCTCCTTCTGCGGCAAGGGGCAGGACGAGGTCCGCAAGCTCATCGCGGGCCCGTCGGCGTACATCTGCGACGAGTGCATCACCCTGTGCAACGACATCATCGCCGAGGAGACCTCGGTGCCCGAGGGGCTCGCCGAGGGACTCCCCTCCCCGGCCGAGATCAAGGCGTTCCTGGACGAGTATGTGATCGGCCAGGAGTCGGCCAAGAAGATCCTGTCGGTGGCGGTGTACAACCACTACAAGCGGATCCACACGCCGCCCCGAACCCGGGACGACGTGGAACTCGAAAAGTCCAACATCCTCCTCATGGGGCCCACGGGGTGCGGCAAGACCCTGTTGTCCCAGAGCCTCGCCCGGATGCTCCGGGTGCCCTTCGCCATGGCCGACGCCACGAGCCTCACCGAGGCCGGCTACGTGGGCGAGGACGTGGAGAACATCATCCTGAACCTTCTACAAAACGCCGACTACGACGTGGACAAGGCCTCCAAGGGCATCGTCTACATCGACGAGATCGACAAGATCGCCAAGAAGTCCGAGGGGCCCAGCATCACCCGGGACGTGAGCGGCGAGGGGGTGCAGCAGGCGCTGCTGAAGATCCTCGAGGGCACGGTGGCGAGCGTGCCGCCCAAGGGCGGCCGCAAGCACCCCCAGCAGGACTACATCAAGGTGGACACCCGCAACATTCTGTTCATCTGCGGCGGGGCGTTCGTGGGGCTCGAGGACATCGTGGAGCAGCGGATCGGCAAGAAGTCCATCGGGTTCGGGGCGCAGGTGGCGAGCCGGGAAGAGAAGCGCAAGGCCGGCCTCCTAGACCTGGTGGAGCCCCAGGACCTGGTGAAGTTCGGCCTGATCCCCGAGTTCGTGGGCCGGATCCCGATCCACGCGGCGCTCCACGAACTCGACGAAGACGCCCTCGTGCGGATCCTCACCGAACCGAAAAACGCCCTGGTGAAGCAGTACCAGAAGCTCCTGGAGCTCGAGGGGGTGGAGCTCACCTTCACCGACGGGGCCCTCCGGGCCATCGCGGCCGAGGCCATGCGCCGCAACACCGGGGCCCGGGGGCTCCGGGCGATCCTCGAGTCGGTGATGCTCGACGTCATGTACGAGGTGCCGAGCCTCAAGAACGTGCGCGAGGTCATCGTGAACGAGGACGCCATCACCCGCAAGGAACGACCCATATTCTGCTACGAAGAGGACGAGGCCGGCCGGGTCGGCACGGCCTGAGGATCGACAAACGCCTATGACAACCCGCTGGTTTGCCCGTGGCCGCGCCCTGCCGCTCATCCCGCTCAGGGACGTGGTCGTGTTTCCCCATATGGTCATCCCCCTGTTCGTCGGCCGGGAAAAGTCCATCGCCGCCCTCGAGGAGGCCATGGCCGGCGACCGCGACATCCTGCTCGCGGCCCAGAAAGAAGCCAAGATCAACGACCCCTCGCCCGACGACATCCACGAGGTGGGCACGATCGGGGCCATCATCCAGCTGCTGAAGCTCCCCGACGGCACGGTCAAGGTTTTGGTGGAAGGGAAGCGCCGGGCCCGGATCCGGGGGTTTCTGGCCTCGGACCGCTATTTTCTCGCCCAGGTCGAGGAGATCCCGGAGCCCGAGCTCGCCTCCAGCGAGGGCCGGGCGCTGATGCGCACCGTGGTCGAGGGGTTCGGCGAGTACGTGAAGCTGAATCGCAAGCTGCCCTCGGAGCTCGTGGGCTCGGCCGAGACGATCGAGGAGCCGGGCCGGCTCGCCGACACGATCGCCTCCCACCTGACCCTCAAGACCGCGGACAAGCAGGAACTGCTGGAGATCATCGACCCGATCCGGCGGCTGGAGCGCCTCTACGAGATGATGCGCGCCGAGACCGAGGTGCTGGAGCTCGAGCAGCGCATCAAGCGCCGGGTCAAGAAGCAGATGGAGCGCACCCAGAAGGAGTACTACCTCAACGAGCAGATGAAGGCGATCCAGAAGGAGCTCGGCGAGGGGGAGGACGCCCAGGCCGAGATCCGGGAGCTCGCCAAGAAGATCGAAGAAAAGGACATGCCCGATGAGGCCAAGGAGAAGGCGCGCAAGGAGCTCCAGCGGCTCCGGATGATGTCGCCCCTTTCGGCCGAGGCCACGGTGGTGCGCACCTACATCGACTGGATCCTGGAGCTGCCCTGGAACGAGGTGACCCAGGACAAGGTCGAGATCCCCGAGGCCCAGAAGATCCTCGACGAGGATCACTACGGGCTCAAGGAGGTGAAGGACCGGATCCTGGAGTACCTGGCGGTCCTGAAGCTCGTGGGCACGACCAAGTCCCCCATCCTGTGCTTCGTGGGACCGCCGGGGGTCGGGAAGACGAGCCTCGCCCGGTCGATCGCCCGGGCCGTGGGCCGGAAGTTCGTGCGCCTGAGCCTCGGCGGGGTGCGGGACGAGGCCCAGATCCGGGGCCACCGCCGCACCTACATCGGCTCCATGCCGGGCAAGATCCTCCAGAGCCTCCGGAAGGCCGGCAGCTCCAACCCCGTGTTCCTGCTCGACGAGGTCGACAAGATGAGCATGGACTTCCGGGGGGATCCGGCCTCGGCGCTCCTGGAGGTGCTCGACCCCGAGCAGAACGACACCTTCAACGACCACTACCTCGATCTCGACTACGACCTGAGCCGGGTTCTCTTCATCACCACGGCCAACTACCTGCCGAACATCCCGGAACCCCTGCGCGACCGCATG
>NZ_BAAHFQ010000130.1:0-8142 GCF_054681715.1 Deferrisoma sp. | reverse complement strand
GACCCAGGGGCACCCGGATCCCGACGCCTACGCCTGGACCCTGGGGAGCCTGGAGCGGG
Source organism: Deferrisoma sp. (assembly GCF_054681715.1). Lineage (NCBI taxonomy): Bacteria > Pseudomonadati > Thermodesulfobacteriota > Deferrisomatia > Deferrisomatales > Deferrisomataceae > Deferrisoma > Deferrisoma sp. The sequence continues at coordinate 8,083 of NZ_BAAHFQ010000130.1, read as the reverse complement.
TGCTCACGTCGTATGGCTTCGAGCCCACCGCCCTCGTGGCCCCCGGTCTGGAGGAGGCCGGGGCCGTAGAGCGGCACCCCGAACTCCTTTCCCGCGCCCGCGACCTGGGCCGGGCGCTGGGGGCATGAGCCGGAACCCAGCGGCCCCAGACCAACGACCGGCGACCGAAGACCGCAGACGGAACTCCGCATGGAAACCCTTACCGTGAAGACACCCCGTCGCGAGTGCCTCGTGGACATCACCGCAGCCGTGGCGGAGGTGGTGCAGCGGCGCGGCGGGGTGCTGTGCACGGTGTTCGTCCCCCACACCACGGCCGGGGTGACCATCAACGAGAACGCAGACCCCGACGTGGTGACCGATCTCCTGCAACACCTCTCCGAGCTCGTCCCCCGGAACCGGCCCTACCGCCATACCGAAGGCAACTCCGACGCCCACATCAAGGCCACCCTGGTGGGCTCGTCGGTCCAGGTCCCCGTGGTCGGGGGCCGGCTCGCCCTGGGAACGTGGCAAGGGATCTTCCTCGCGGAGTTCGACGGGCCCCGCACCCGAAAGGTCCAGGTGGTCGTCCATGGGGGGTAGCCCCACCCCGATCGCCCCCCCATGACCTGGGCGATCCTTCCCCCCCTGGGCCTCGGGGCCGGGCTTGCCGCCGGATTCCTGGGCATCGGCGGCGGGGTGTTCCTGGCTCCGGCCTTCCTCGAGCTGTTCCGTTGGCTGGGCTACCCTGCGGCCAGGGTACCCACCGCCCTCGGCACCTCGAAGGCCGTGGTCCTCCTGGCGGCGATCTCCGCCCTGCGGTCCCAGGCCCGGGCGGACCAGGTGGAGTGGCGCCTGGTGCGGCGGCTCGCGCCCTTCGTGGTCCTCGGCGCGGCGGCCGGGGGCGCCCTGGGGATCGCCGCCGCCCCCGGGGCGATCCAGTCGGCGTTCGGGGTGTTTTTGATCGTGCTCGGCCTGGGCCAGTGGGCGCGCGGAATCCTCCCCCCGCTGCCGGCGCTCGCGCTCACCGGCCTTCGGATTCTCACCGCCGGTGCCGCGGCCGTCGCCGCCGCCTTCGGGATCGGCGGCGGGGTTCTCCTCGTGCCCCTCCTGGCGGGACCCGGCCGTCTCCCGACCCACCGGGCCGCGGGCACCGCCGCCGGCATCATGGTCTTTTCCGCCTCCACGGCGGCCGCGGGCTACGTCGCCTTCGGGTTCGCCCGCGGCAACCCGATGCCCGGGGCGATCGGATACCTGTACCTTCCCGCCTGGCTCCTGGCGGGGGTGCCCGCCCTCGCCGGCGCGCGGTGGGGGGCGGCGTGGGGGCGGAGGGCCCCGCCGCGAGCCCTGAGGGCGGCGCTGGGCCTCGTGCTCCTCGCGGTCGGGACACGAATCCTCCTGGCTCGGTGAGCCAAAACGCTTTGCGCCGGAGCGGCCCGTGGGCCAGAATGGAACAAACCCGCGGTTCCGCCCCCCGGAGGGCGCCCTAGGGGGCCCGGGGCGGAACCCCGGCGGCCGCCGTTCATTCCCGCAAGGAGGCACGACCGTGGGCCGAGTTTCCAAAATCGTCTTCGCCGTGGCCGTCGCCGCGCTGCTCTGCGCGTTCCGGGCGTCCACCGAGGCCCGGTACGCGGGTGTGGGCAACCCCGTTCCCGACCTGGTGCTGGAGACCCTGGACGGCCGGCAAGAGGATCTCCTCGGCGGGAGGTCCGGATGGATCCTTCTGAAGTTCGGGACGACCTGGTGCCCCCAGTGCGGGGACGAGGTGGGGGAACTCAACCGGATCGCCGGCGACCTTCGGCAACGGGGCGTGCGGGTGGTCGAGGTGTTCTTGCGGGAACCCCCCGAGGTGGTTCGCGCCGACGTTCGCAGGACGCCGCGCTCGTACGCCGGAAGGATTCTCCTCGACCGCAACGGCGAGGCCATCTCGGCCTTCGGGGTTCGGGTGATCCCCCGGCTCGTGCTGGTGGATCCCGCGGGCGTCGCCCGGGCGGACTCCCGGTTCCAAGCGGCGAGAGACCTTCTCGCCACCATCGACCGGGCCCTGGCCCATGCGGGGGAGGACGGATGAGCGGCGTACGGGAGCTTCGGCTCGCCACCTACAACTTAGAAAACCTAGGGGTCCGCCCGGACGAGGAAACCCCGGAGGCCCGCGAGCGCCTGCCCCGGCACCTCGAGGCCCTGCGGCGGGCGATCCGCCGGCTCGACGCCGACGCCGTGGCGTTCCAGGAGCTGTTGGATCCCGACCTCCTGGAACCGCTGCTCGACGGACTGGGGTATCCCCACGTGGTCCTGGCCGAGCGGGGGTCTAGCCCGCTACGGTGCGGGGTGTTCTCGCGCTATCCGCTGGCGGGTGCCAAAACGGTGGCCGCCGGGATCGACCTCGAGGTCGTGGACCGGAAGGCCGGCATGGAGGTCCGGGTGCGGGGGGCGTTCAGCCGGCCGGCGCTCCAGGTGGAGTGGCAGGTGCCCGGGTTTCCCATGACCCTCATCGTGGTCCACTGGAAATCGAAGATCCCCTCCTACACCCGGGAGCTCCAGGGACAGGGGGCCTCGGACCGGTGGCAGAGCCTGGGGGATGCGGGGGAAGGGCGGCTCGTGACCGAGGCCAAGCGGCTGGGCCAGGCGGTGCAGATCCGGCGTGCGGTCGACCACCTGCTGCGGCGGGACCCCGAGGCGAGGGTCGTCGTGCTCGGCGACTTCAACGACACGTTGGACTCGGAGGGCCTGCGGATCGTGGCGGGGGACGCCCGGGCCTGCGACAGCCCCTCACTGACGCCGATGGAACTCGTGGCCTGCGAAGAGGCGATCCCGGCCGACCGGCGGTTCACCCAGGTGTACCGGGGCCGAAGGGAGATGCTCGACCACATCCTGATCTCCCAATCCCTCCTTCCCCACTTCCTGGGGGCCGAGGTGCACAACGAGCGGCTCCGGCCCGCCCAGGAGGGCCCCGGGTTCGACCCCTACGACCCGGGCTCGGACCACGCCCCGGTGCTGGCCCGGTTTCGCCCGCCCCGGTAGACCCGCCGCCCGACCGGCCTACCCCCCGGCCACCGGCGGAAACAGCGCCACCTCGTCGCCGTCGGCGAGCTCCCGCCCGGGGTCGGCGTGCCGCCCGTTCACCAGCAGGATCCGAGGCTTCTCCTCCGGGATGCCGAGCCGCGCGATCAACTCCCCCAGGGTCGCCCCTTCCGGGAGCTCCACCTCGAAGGGCGCCTTGCCCTCCGGCGCGAACTTGCGAAGACCGGCGTACAGATTCACCTTCACCCGCATGATCGTCTCCGGTTCAGCGTGTCGTTCCGGTACTGAGAGGCTAGAAGGCTAGAACGCGGGAATGCCGAAAGCCTTACAGCCCCGGCTCCCAGCGCCCGCGCCGTTTCCAGCCTTCCAGCCTTCCAGCCTTCCAGCCTTCCAGCCTTCCAGCCGCCCAGCCGCCCAGCCGCCCAGCCGCCTAGCCAGTATACCCGACCTCCTTGACGGCCGAAATTCCCGCGTTACCGTGTTCGCCACCTCCGACCGGGGCCCGGATTGGGGAAAGGAGGTGCGGTGCTTTGGGCAGACGGTCGGCCACATCCGTAAACCAAGCGATGCAATCGGAAGAAAGGAGGAACCCATGAGACGAAGGCACTGGTTGGCGGCCCTCGCGGCCGTCGGGCTGCTCGGCGGGTGTTCCACCCTGGGCACCCTGGGCCAAGCCCACGACACCCTGGCCCAGGCCAAGGCGGCCGGGGCCGAAGCCAAGGCGCCCTACGAGTTCTACAAGGCCCAGGCGTTCCTGGACCTGGCGGAGCACGAAAAGGACGAGAACGACTGGTCTGCCGCCAAGGAGTGGGCCGGGGTGGCGTTGGAGAACGCCCAGAAAGCCCTGGCCACGTCGAAAGGAGGTGCCCAATGAGGACATGGAATCTGCTTTGGGGCGCCCTCCTCGGGGCCGGGGCCCTGGCCCTGACGGCCGGCTGCGGAGCGATCCGGCCGCTCTCGAAGGCCGATGCCGATCGCGTGGCCGCGATCCAGGCGAAGATCGGCGAGGCCCAGAAGATGGACGCCATGGAGTGCGCCCCCCGGGAACTTGCGACGGCCGAGGCGCTCCTGGCCCACGCGCGACACGAGGCCATGGAGTTCCACGGCGGGGCCGAGGTGGACGAGGAGTTCCAGACGGCGGAACGGGCGGCCGACGACCTCCTGGCCAAGACCAAGGCGTGTTGGGAGGCCAAGCAGAAGGCCATGGCCAAGCCGGCCCCTCCCCCCGACTCCGACGGCGACGGAGTGCCCGACTATAAGGACCGCTGCCCCGGGACCCTGAAGAACGTCCCGGTGGACGCCGTGGGCTGCCCCATCGACACCGACGGCGACGGCGTGGCCGACCACGAGGACAAGTGCCCGGGCACGCCCATGGGCGCCCCGGTGGACCGGACGGGATGCCTCAAGGACTCCGACGGCGACGGGCTCACCGACTGGGATGAGACCCAGAAGTACGGCACCAACCCCAACGACCCGGACTCGGACGACGACGGGCTCGCCGACGGGAAGGAGGTGCTCCAGTACGGCACCGATCCGAAAAACCCCGACACCGACGGCGACGGGCTCACCGACGGGGACGAGGTGGCCAAGCACGGCACGAACCCCAAGGACCCCGACACCGACAAGGGGTCGGTGCCCGACGGCCTCGAGGTCAAGGTGGCCGGCACCAACCCGCTCGACCCGGCCGACGACGTGAAGGAGCTCAAATGCGTCGAACTCCAGATTCAGTTCGACTTCGACTCCGACGTGGTCAAGCAGGCCGATTACGCCGAGCTCGAACGGGTGGCCCAGTACCTCAAGGAAAACCCGGAACTCAAGGTCATCATCCAGGGCCACACCGACAACGTGGGCACCCCCCAGTACAACCTGGACCTGTCGCTGCGGCGGGCCAAAGCGGTGGTCAAACTCCTCAACGAGAAGTACGGGATCGAAAAGGCCCGGATGAAGGCGGAAGGCTACGGCGCGAGCCAGCCCATCGCCTCCAACGACACCGAGGAGGGACGGGCGAAGAACCGCAGAATCTACGCGATCCTGAAGTGCGAATAGCCCGCAGCCGGGGGCGGGCCAAAGTTCTTGCAATCCGTGCCGCCCTGTGGTTAACTACGCGCTTCCTTCGGCGGGCGAGTAGCTCAGCTGGATAGAGCGCAGGTCTCCGGAACCTGAGGCCGTGGGTTCGAATCCCGCCTCGCCCACCACCGAAACGAAACCGCCGGCCCTCGGGCCGGCGGTTTTTTTGCGCCTTCTTCCCTTCCCTGCCCCGTTGGGGCCGAGGTAGCACTCGACGCTCGGCAGCGACCCGGGCCATCTCGCAGGTGATCACGTGGCTGTAATGCCACCGCTCGATGCCCGAACGGGTGCGGATCCACCCCTCCGAAGCGTCCAGGAAGGTGGCCCGGTCGTCGTTGGTCATGACGGCGGAGGGGGACACAGTTGCCCCAGCCGGTGATGTCGGCGAATCGCATGGACCCTCCTCGTGGCCGCTGCTCGGCTGCGGCCGGCCCAGCGACGAGGCTCCCCTGAGCAGGGCCGGCCCGACCCGGGGGGCGTCTCGGGCCGACCGGGCCGATCCCCGGCGACGGATTTGCGGGTTCACCAAAGCAGGGCAACCCGTTTTCCCCGTTGCCGCCCCCCCGGGGGTGACCTTCTGGGTTCCATCAACTCCGCATACCCGTTCTGGCATGGTAAACTTCTTTCCCTCTGCCGCCGAAACGAAGGGGGTGGCGTCGCGTTTTCCCACGAGAGCGGGAGCCCATGAGCCGAACCGCAGCCGTTCTCTTCGTTCTTGCCGTTCTCCTCGGGGCCTGTGCTCCCGGGGGCGGGTCCCCGCCCGAACGGTTCCGCCTGGGCGGATCCGGTTCGGCCCGCGATCTCGCCCAGGCCCTCGTCGACGCGTTCCAGGCGTCCCACCCCGGGGTCCAGGTGGAGCACGTGCCCTCCACCCATTCCGGCGCCGCCATCCAGGCCCTCAAGGCCCGGGAGATCGACGTGGCCTACCTGACCCGCGAGCCTTCCGCCGACGAGCGCGCCGGTCTCTACGTCTACCCCTTCGCCCTCGACCCCCTCGTCTTCGCCGCCGACGCCGACGCCGGGATCACCGGCCTCACCACCCTCCAACTCCGACGGCTCTACGACGGGTCCATCCCCGATTGGTCCGGCGTCGGCGGCTCCCGGTTGCCCGTGGTGCTCCTGGACCGCCCGCCGTTCACCTCCCCCCGGAAACTCCTCGACGAGACCGTGTTCGCCGAGCTTGCCGTGAGCCCCAGCGCGACCGTGCTCGAGGCGCCCCAGGACATGTCCCACGCCCTGCGGATGTACCCGGGGGCCCTGGGATACACCTCGCTTCGCGACGCCCTGGAACTCGAGCCCGACGTGCGCGTGCTCCGGCTCGACGGGGTGTACCCGGACCCGGAGGCGGTGCGGACCGGTCGATATCGACTCGCCCGACCGGTCATCTTCGCCGTGCGGGCCGAACCCCTTTCGACGCCCCGGCGGTTCCTCGAGTTCTTGAAAACCCAGGCCGCCCAGGAACTCGCCGAGGCGAGGGGCCTCGTGCCGGTCCGGCGGGAACTCCGGATCGGGGTGCCGCCGATGCGAAACATCGTGGCCCTCGAGACGAAATACGGGGGCCTCGCCCGGTTTCTCCAGTCGCGCCTCGGGCTCCCCGTGGACCTCGTGCACCAGGCCAGCTACACCGATCTCACCGAGGCGTTTCGCACGGGCCAGGTGGACGCGGCGTTCGCCGGCAGCTTCGCCTACCTGGTGGCCCACGTGGAAACCGGGGCCGAGGTGCTGGCCCGGCCGGATTACGGCGGGATCTCCCGGTACCGGGGGGTGATCTACGTGCGCGCCGAGAGCCCGCTCCGGTCCCTCGAGGACCTCAAGGGTCGCAAGGTAGCCCACGCGGGGCCCACCACCACGGCAGGCCAGATCTTCCCGATGTACGCCCTCAAGCGCCGGGGGCTCGGGACGCCCGAGACGTTCTTCGCCGCCTTCGAGGACGCCGGATCCCACGAGGCGGCCCTCCGCAGACTCCTCGGCGGCGAGGTGGACGCCGCGGCGGCGAAGGACCTGGTGTGGAGGGAGATGGTGCGGGAAGACCCGTCGCTCAAGGGCCGGCTCCGGGAGCTCGCCGCGTCGAAGCCCGTGCCGTCCAACGGGTTCGTCGCCGGCCCCACGGTGTCCCCCTCCCTTCGGCGCCAGATCCGAACGCTCCTTCTTTCCATGCACGAGTCCCCCCAGGGGAAGAAGGCCCTGATTGACCTCGGGGCCGACCGGTTCCTTCCCACCACCGACGAGGACTACGCCCCCCTCTACGAGATGGTGCAGGCCCTCTCGGCCGAACTCGCCAACTACTTCCAGTACCGATGATCCGCCCCACGAGCCTGCGCAGCCGGTTCCTGGTTTCGTTCGGCGCCCTGGTCGCCGGGTTGGGGCTCCTGAGCCTGGGCGTCACCTGGATCTCCACGGCGGCCTTCTACCGGACGAACCTCGACCTGCGGCTCCGCCAGACCGCGGCCCGCCTCGAAAGCCACCTGCGGGCGACGGAGGAGTCGCTCGTGTTCCGCACGCGGATCCTGGCCGAGGTGGCCCGGGTCCAGTCGTCCAGCCCCGATCCCCGGCCCCTGCGCCAACTCCAGGTGTACACCATGCGCTGGCTCACCCACGACGGGCTCGAGGTCGTCGGCATGGGAAACCGGGCGTACTGGAGGGGCCGGGGAGGCTGGGAGTTTCTCCTCGAGAAGGCGTTCTCCGGGGTCCCAGCGGCGTCGGTCGAGGCGCTTCCCGGAGGCGGGGCGGCGCTGGCCGCGGCGAGCCCCCGGGAGGGGTCCAACGGAGTGGAGGAGGTCATCGTGGTGGCCCTTCCCCTGGAGACCTCCGTCCTCCAGCGCTGGGCCTCCCTCCTGGGAGCCGATGTGGCATTGCTCGGGCCCGAGGGCCAACTGCTCGGAACGAGCCTCCCGAGCCCGTGGGATCCCCCACCCCCCGATTCCATGAGGGGGGAGGTCGTGATCGGGGGGGTTCCCCACGCCTACTTGCGCACCCCCCTCCGCGCCGGGGGCCGGGCCCAGGGGTGGGCCCTGATCCT
>NZ_BAAHFQ010000129.1:0-8190 GCF_054681715.1 Deferrisoma sp. | reverse complement strand
CGGCGGAACGTCTCGGGTCCCACCCACACGCTCGCCGCGGCCACGGCCCGGCGCTCCGTGGGGGCCTTTCCGCCCACGTCCACCATGCGGGCCGCCCCCGACTCGTCGAAATGGGTGAAGCCCCGGCTCATGGGGCGCCCTTCACCTCGAACCCGTCCACCACCATGTAGTTGTAGTCGTTGCCCAGGTAGTCGAACACGCCGTAGGCCGTGACCTTGGCCCCCTTCTTGAGGTTCAGGAGTTCGTCGGCCTGGGGGTGGTCCTTCTTGAGGTAGAGCCGCACCAGACTCGGGGTGCCGAGGGCGAAGCAGAAATAGTCCCGGGTGTTGATCTTGGTTTTCCGGATCTGGTAGCAGAAATCGCTGCCCGTGAACAGGAACACCCCGGTCACCTGGACCTTCTTGCCCTGGTACTCGTCCCGGTGCCGCACCAGATCGGCCTGGGTCACCGGCTCGTAGTCGGCCGGGTTGCACTCGGCCGCGGCCACCCCGGCCACCAGGCAAAGCCCCACGGCCAGAACCATCATCGTTCGGATCGCCTTCGTCATCGTCGCTCCCTCGCTTCCGTCTCGGCGCCCGCCTCGGCCGCCACCAGGTCCCACACCTGCACGGCCCCGCCCCCATTCCGGGCCCAGCGCTCCGCCAACGCTTCCACCGCCCGCCGCCGCTCCGGGTACGGAAGCCGCGGCAGGAGCCCCGCGCTCATGGGCTCGAGCCCATAAAACCCCAGGAACCGCTCCGGGGGCAAGGGCAGCCGGAGCCGTCGGGTGCGGATCTCCCCAAACTCCCGCCCGAGGGCCTCGAGCACCCGGTCCCAGGCCAACACGGCGTGGCGGCCCGGCTCGTACCCCATCTCGGCCAGCAGGTCGGGCACCGGGCGGCCGGTCTCGGCCTCGTACACCCCTTCGAGGAACGAGGCCAAAAGGGCGCCCCCGGGCCGCAGCAGCCGCCGGGCGCCCCGGACCGAGGCCGCGGCATCCGGGAGCATGAAGAGCACCGCGTTATAGACCACCAGATCAAACGGCCCCCGGAGGGCTTCCAGCCGGCAGGCGTCGGCCACCAGGAACCGGACGCCCGGCACCCGCTCCCGGGCCACGCGGAGCATGCCCGGGCTGAGGTCGCAGCCGACCACGGCGCCCCGGGGCCCCGCGGCCTCGCGGAGAATCCGGGTGGAGGCGCCGGTTCCGCAGCCCACGTCCAGCACCCGGGCCCCCTCCACCGCCCCGGGGGGGGCGAGGGACAGGAGCGCCCGGGTGAGCTCTTGGAAGTGGGACGTCTCGGCCTCGAACCGGTCGTAGCCCTCGGCCCCCCGGTCGAAGTTCGCCCGGATGCGGTCGCGGATCGCCCTGGCCTTTTCGGGTGGGAGCATCGGTTCGCCTTTCCCGGGCCGGTGCCGTTCGGCACGCGACCCGTACGTCCCGGCGGGGCCGGGGGTTACTCGGGGGCAAGACGGTCTAGGGTCTACGGTCCGCGGTCTTCGGTCGGCGGTCCACGGTCCTCGTGGGACTGCGTGGAACCCGGGGGCCGGTCGGCCGGTCCCGGCGCCCCGCAGCGGGTGGCACCCGGGAAGACGGCCGCATTGTACCAGACCCGTTCCCGCCCCACTACGCGGCCGGGCCGCCCCGCGCCTGGTAATCCGGGCGGTGGGCACCTAAAATGCCCCTCCTTGGCCCCCGCCGGGGCGCCGCTATCCGGTTTCAGGAAAGGAGGGTTCCATGGTCATCGCCGCCACGGGTTCCTACCTACCCGAACGGGTCCTCCACAATCGCGACCTGGAAAAGATGGTCGACACCTCGGACGAGTGGATCTACACCCGCACCGGCATCCGGGAGCGGCGGGTGGCGGCCCCCGACGAGGCCACCTCCGACATCTGCCTCCAGGCCGCCCGGCGGGCCATGGAATGGGACGGCGTCGGGCCCCAGGACCTGGACCTCATCGTGGTGACCACCATCACCCCCGACACCATGTGCCCCTCGGCCGCCTGCTGGCTCCAGAACAAGCTGGGGGCCGACCGGGCGGTGGCCTTCGACTTGGCCGCGGCCTGCTCGGGCTTCCTGTTCGGCCTCAAGACCGTGCAGTCGTACCTCGCGGCCGACGAGCGCATCCAGAACGTGCTCCTGTGCTCGGCCGAGGTCATGACCCGCACCGTGGACTACACCGACCGCTCGTCGTGCATCCTGTGGGGCGACGGGGGTGCGGCCGCGATCATCCGGCGCGACGGCCCGGGCCTGCACCTCAAGCGTGTGGAGATCCGCACCCAGGGCGCCTACGGCGAGGACCTCCTGCTGCCCGGGGGCGGGTCGCGCACCACGCCCATCTCCCACGAGAGCGTGGATAAGAAGCTCCACACCCTGAAACTCGAGGGCAAGAAGACCTTCCGGGTGGCCGTGCGGTGCATGGCCGACATCGCCAAGGAGGTGCTCGAGGCCGAGGGCCTCGGCGTGGACGACGTGGACTGGGTCATTCCCCACCAGGCGAACCGCCGGATCCAGGAGGCCGTGGCCCAGATGCTCAAGCTCCCCCTGGAGAAGATGGTCTTCACCATCGAGAAGTACGGGAACATCTCGAGCGCCACGATCCCGATCGCCCTCGACGAGGCCTGGCGGGACGGCCGCATCCGGCCGGGGCACCGGGTGCTCCTCACGGCCTTCGGGGGCGGCCTCACCTGGGGCGCCGCCCTCCTGGAGGCCCGGGGGTGAGAGGCGTCGACGGCTGGGAAAGCGGTTCCAGTTGCATCCGTAGCGGCTTCCGCCGCCGAGCCGCCCCGCGCGTGGAACCACGGCGCAAGGGGTTCGCTTTCCAGCGTTCCAGCCTTCCCGCACTAACGATCCACGGAGCCGACCGTTGCTGACCGAACGCATCCTCACGGCCGCCCTGCGGTTCATCAACCGCCGCGTGCTCCGGGTCCGGGTGGATCCCGGGGTCACCCTGCCGCCGCCGGTGGAGGGCCGGCCGTGCCTTCTGTACATCCACGTGCCGTTTTGCGAGCGGCTGTGCCCCTACTGCTCGTTCAACCGCTACCCGTTCCGGGAGGACCCGGCCCGGGCCTACTTCCGGAGCCTCCGGGAGGAGATGCGGCGGGTGGCCGACCTTGGGTACCGGTGCACCTCGGTGTACGTGGGGGGCGGCACGCCCACGATCCTCGTGGACGAACTCGTCCAGACCCTCGACCTGGCCCGGAAGCTCTTTCCGGTGCGGGAGGTCTCGTGCGAGACGAACCCCAACCACCTCATCCCCGAGGTGGTGGACCCCCTCACCGAGCGGGTACAGCGGTTCTCCGTGGGGGTCCAGAGCTTCGACGACGAGCTCCTCAAGCAGATGGACCGGTACGACAAGTACGGGAGCGGCCGGGAGATCCTGGAGCGGCTCCAGGCCACGGCGGGCCGGTTCCACTCCCTGAACGTGGACATGATCTTCAACTTCCCGAGCCAGACCCGGGCGTCGCTCCTTCGCGACGTGGAGATGCTCGTCGCCTCGGGGGCGAACCAGACCACCTTCTACCCCCTCATGAGTTCCCCGGCCGTGCGGCGCAAACTCCGGGAGACCGTGGGCCCGGTGAGCTACACCCGGGAACACCGCTACTACCAGGCCCTGTGCGAGGCCCTCGACGGCGCCTTCGAGCCGGCCACGGCCTGGACGTTCTCTCGCCGGGCGGGCCAGATGATCGACGAGTACATCGTGGACTACGAGGACTACGTGGGGGTGGGGAGCGGGGCCTTCAGCTACCTCGACGGCACGATCTACGTGAACACCTTCAGCCTCCGGGAATACGGCGAGCGCATCGCGTCGGGCCGGCTCTCGGCGGCCGCGGCCCGGCGCTACCCCCTGAAGGAGCAGATGCGCTACCGGTTCATGATGGACCTCTTCGGGCTCAAGCTCGACAAGAAGGCGTTCCGGGAGCGGTTCGGGGTGGGGGTGGAGCGGGGGCTCCCGCTGGAGATGGCCTTCTTCCGGGCCGCGGGGGCCTTCGACCGGGACGACGCCGAGGCCCTGACCCTCACCCCCAAGGGCCGGTATCTGCTCGTGGCCATGATGCGGGAGTTCTTCGCCGGGGTGAACCAGTTCCGCGACCAGGCCCGGGCCGCCCTGCCCCCCGAGGAGCGCCGGGTGCTCTTCGGCGAGGGGGCCTGCGGCCAGGCGGCCTGCGCCCCGGAGCCCAAACGCGCATGATCCCGCTCTCAACGCTTGGCCCAAACGACGGCGTAGAGCCTTGCGGGGCAGCCTCCTAGCCTTCCAGCTTTCCAGCCTTCCAGCAGGGACGACATGACCGATCTTCTCGCCATCGCCGTCGAGGCGGCCCGGGCCGCCGGCCGGATCCAGCGCGAGCAGCTGGCCTCCGGGTTCGCCGTGCGCCACAAGGGCGCCGTGGACCTCGTGACCGAGGTGGACCTCGCCTGCGAGGAGGCGATCCGCGCCATCCTGGCCCGCCGGGCCCCCGGCACGGCCGTGCTCGGGGAGGAGGAGGGGGAGACCGGGACGGGCCGGGACCGCTGGATCGTGGACCCCCTGGACGGCACCACCAACTACGCCCACGGGTTCCCCGTGTGCTGCGCCTCCATCGCCTGGGAGGAGGGGGGCCGGGTGGTCCTGGGCGCCGTATACGACCCCTTCCGCGACGAACTCTTTACCGCCGTGCGGGGCCGGGGCGCCCGGCGAAACGGGGAGCCGATGCGGGTGTCCGAAACCGGCCGCCTCCCCGAGGCCCTGCTGGCCACGGGGTTCCCCTACGACCGAGGCGAGAACCCCAGGAACTACCGGGAGTTCTGCCACCTGACCCAACGCACCCAGGGGGTACGGCGCACGGGCTCGGCCGCCCTCGACCTGGCCTACACGGCCGCGGGCCGGTTCGACGGGTTCTGGGAGCCTGGGCTCAAACCCTGGGACCTGGCGGCCGGCTGCCTCCTCGTGGAGGAGGCGGGGGGCGTCGTCACCGGCTACGACGGCGGCCCCTTCACCCCCTACGACGCCGACGTGGTGGCCGCGAACCCAGTCCTCCACCCCCTCCTTCTCCAAGCCCTGGCGGAAGCCCGCACCCGCCCCGTGCCGGGGGGGTGAACTACGTCTTGATCCCCAGATCCTCCATCATCTCCTCCACCTCCTCGGCCCCTTTCTCGTAGAACGTCTGCTCGTCGGGGGCGAGGTGGTGCAGGAGGCGCAGGAACTCGCCGGCGTGGACCCGCTCCTCGTCGGCGATGTCCTTGAGCACGGCCTTGGCGAGCGCGTCGTCGGTGCTCTCGGCGAGCTGCATGTAGAGCTGGATTGCCTCGTACTCGGCCGACACCATGAACCGGATGGCCCGGATGAGTTCCTCCCGGGTCAGCTTCCGGTCGTTGGCAAGGCCGGAAAAGGGACTTCCGAACTCGGGCATAGCTCGTCCTCCTGTCTGGCGTTTCATTGGGGGAAACGTAGCAATCGGCCGGAGAGTCTGCCACGGGCCCGGCCGGGCGCAAGCCTTGGACGCGCTCTCCTCTGCCGGGCCTCACATCGCCTGGACGTAACATCCGGGCGGCGACGCCGGAACCCCGAGGGTTTTCAGCCGCCAAGCCGCCCAACCGCCACGCCGCCTGGCCGAAGGCACACGGAAGCCTTGGAAGCGCGGGGCGCGAGTTGGTAGGCTTCGGGGAACTCCGGTGTCGGGTCGACCGTGTTCGGTCATTCGACCGCGGCCCGGAGACCGCTGACCGCTTTCCCGAGGAGCCAACCCATGTCCAAGCCCGCCACGTTTACCTGCAGCCGGTGTTCCGCCGTGTGGACCAAGCAGGGGTCCACCCACTGCTGGAGCGGCGATCCGGAACAGGGTCCGCCTCGGCCCGGAAACTGCCCCTCGGCCGTAGCGCCCGAGGTCATCGCCGAGGCGTTCGACCTCTACCGGGGCGACGGGGAGGACGCCCGCATGGCCCGGGTGGCCGCGGTGGTGGAGGGGCTCTGCTACCAGCCCGAGCCCGAGAGCGAGGCCGTGAACGCCCGCTGGACCCGGGTGGAGGACACGATCGCGTTCGCGAAGCTCATGGGCTACACGAAGCTCGGCATCGCGACCTGCATCGGGCTCCTGGACGAGACAAACCGGCTCACCAAAATCCTCGAGGCCCAAGGGTTCGAGGTGGCCAGCGTATGCTGCAAATCCGGGAGCATCGACAAGCTGGAGCTCGGGCTCTCCGAGGAGAACAAGGTCCGGCCCGGCACCTTCGAGCCGGCCTGCAACCCCGTGGCCCAGGCCCGGCTCCTGAACCGGGTGGGCACCCACCTCAACCTCATCGTGGGCCTGTGCGTGGGCCACGACATCCTGTTCACGAAGTACTCCGAGGCCCCGGTCACCACCCTGGTGGTCAAGGACCGGGTCACGGGCCACAACCCGGTGGCGGTGCTCTACGGCCAGAACTTCTACTACAAGCGGCTCCAGGCCCGGCCCCTCGAGGTGCCGGCGGACGGCGAGGCCTCCGGTGGCTGAGATCCCCCGCCGGCTCGAGGCCCTCCGCCGGCTCCTGGCCGAGCGGGGCCTGACCCACTACCTGGTGCCGACGTCCGACGAACACCTCTCCGAGATCCCGGCCCCGTGGCGCCGGCGGCGGGAGTGGGCGAGCGGGTTCACGGGTTCGGCCGGGGACCTCCTGGTGGGGGTGGAGGAGGGGGAGACCCGGCTCTTCACCGACAGCCGGTACCACCTTCAGGCCGAGGGGGAACTCGTGGGCACGGGCATCGGCCTGGAGCGGGTGGGCGCGCCGGGGAGCCGTACCCTCACCCAGGCGATCCGGGACCTCGCCGCGGCCCGGGGCGAGGGGTTCCGGCTCGGCTTCGACCCCTGGTGCGTGGCGGACGACACGGCGCGGGCGTGGGAGCGGATCGCGGAGGAGACCGGGGCCGAACTGGTGCCCGTGGAGCCGAACCTGGTGGACCTCCTGTGGACCGGTCGGCCCGCCCCCTCCGAAACGCCCCTTTTCCCCTGCCCGCACGAGTGGTCCGGCGAGTCGCTCCCGGGGCGTTGGGCCCGGGCGCGGGAACTTCTCGGGAAGACCGGGGCCGGCACCCTGGTCACGGTGAGCCGGGAGGAGGTGGCCTGGGTCACGGGGCTTCGGAGCTTCGACGAGGTGCCCCACACCCCGGTGTTCGAGGGGTTCCTGATCGCCGGGGCCGGCGGGATGGAGCTCTTCGTCCGAAACCCGCGGGCGCGCCTTCCCGAGGGCTTCGGCGCGGACCTCCCTGGGTTCCGGCCGCGGCCCTACGAGGCGTTTCGCGAAGTGCTCCCCGCGCTGGAGGGGCGGGTGGCGGTGGACCCGGCCGCGGTGCCCCGGGGCGTCACCCGGGCCCTCGAGGCCGCCGGGTGTCGGGTGGTGCGGGCCCCCTCGCCCCTGGCCGAGGCCAAGGCCGTGAAGACCCCGGCCGAGCTCCGGGCCATGGAGCGGGCCGGCCGGCTCGCGAGCCGGGCCAAGGCCGCGGCCCTCGCGTGGCTCCGGGCCGAGACGGACGCCGCCCGGGCCGTGACCGAGGCCGGGTTCCGGGACCGGCTCGAGGCCCTCTACCGGGACCTCCCCGGGTTCCGGGACCTCTCGTTTCCCACCATAGCGGCCGCCGGGGAGCACGCCGCCGTGGTCCACTACGCCGGCGCCGACGAGACCCCCCTCCGGCCCGGCGAACTCTTCCTCGTGGACTCGGGCGTGCAGCTCGACGGCGGCACCACCGACGCCACCCGCACCGTAGCCGTGGGCGCGCCCACGCCCGAGCAGCGCCGGATCTACACCCTGGTGCTCCGGGCCCACATCGCGGCCGCCCGGATGGTGTTCCCCGAGGAGGCGCCCGGGGCCGCGGTGGACGCCGTGTGCCGGGCCGTGCTCTGGGAGGCCGGGCTCGACTACGGCCACGGCACGGGCCACGGGGTGGGCGCGTTCCTCTCGGTGCACGAGGGGCCCTTTGCCCTGGCGCCGGCGAGCCGCCGGCCCGCCTCGTCGGTTCCCCTCAAGCCCGGCATGGTGACCTCCATCGAGCCCGGATCCTACCGGCCGGGGTTCGGGGGGGTGCGCCTCGAGAACCTCTACGCCGTCGTCGAAACGGGGGGCGTGATCGAGGGCCGGAAGGCCCTGGGGTTCCGGCCGCTCACCTGGATCCCCTTCGACGAGCGGCTGATCGCGCCCGAACTCCTCACCCCGGCCGAGCGGGACTGGCTGGAGCGCTACCACGAGGAGTGCGATCGGGTGCT
>NZ_BAAHFQ010000128.1:0-8217 GCF_054681715.1 Deferrisoma sp. | reverse complement strand
CTCAGCCAACGACTGGGACTCTTCCAGCCAAGCGGACTGACGAAAACGCCCAGAGTTCCTGAGTGGTTCCGTCCATCCGGCTGAGTGCCGGATGCAGCGTAAGCCGGATGCCGCACTCACGCACGGCCGGAAGCAGGCCCCATGCCCTCGCGATCTCCTTGCGCGCCTGTATTGACGCCGGGTTAATAGTACAGAATGGGCGACGGGAGGCCCGCCCGTTCCGCCGCGCGAAGCAGGTGGCAGATGGCCGAGGCTCCGGATCCGTGGGTGGACGCGTTCCTGGACCACCTCCGCTACGAGCGAAACACCTCGGCCCACACGGTGCGGAACTACGCCGGCGACCTCGCCCGGTTTGCGGCGTGGGCCGGGGCGCGCACCGGGGCGCGGGGGCCGAAGCTCTGGGCCGGGGTGGAGCCCGGGGACGTGCGCTCGTACCTGGCCTCGCTCCACGGCCGCAAGAGCCGGGCCACGGTGAGCCGGGCCCTCTCGGCGCTGCGGGCGTTTTTCCGGTTCCTGGTGCGCGAGGGACACCTCGAGGCGAACCCGGCCGCCGCCGTGACCGCGCCCAAGCTGGCCAAACGCCTGCCCGGTGTCCTCTCGGTGGACGAGGTGTTCGCCCTGCTCGACGCGGTGGAGGGGGACGGCCTCCTGGCCCTCCGGGACCGGGCCATGCTGGAGCTCCTCTACGCCACCGGCATCCGGGTGTCGGAGCTCGTGAGCCTCGACGGCCGGGATCTTCGGCTGCGCCAGGGGCTCGCCCGCATCCGGGGGAAGGGCCGGGTGGAGCGGGAGGTGCCGCTGACCGCCCCCAGCGTGCGGGCGTTGGAGGCCTATTTCGCCGCCCGGGCCCGCGCGGGGCGGCCGTTGGAACCCGAGGGGCCGGTGTTCCTGAACCACCGGGGCGGCCGGCTCACCGACCGGAGCGTGCGGCGGGTGATCGACCGGTGGATCGAGAAGGCGGCCCTGGCTCGGCGGGTGCACCCGCATCTGCTGCGCCACAGCTTCGCCACCCACCTGCTGGCCGGTGGGGCGGACCTGCGGGCCATCCAGGAACTCCTGGGCCACCGGAGCCTTTCGACCACCCAGAAGTACACCCACGTGGGCATCGAGCAGCTCATGCGGGTGTACGACCGGGCCCACCCCCGGGCCGGGCGGGCGGGAACCAGGGGAAAGCCCCCAACCGATTCTCAGACCTGACGTCCGGACGTCCCACCGTCCGCGCGTCCGAACGGAAGAACCCCATGACCCAGACGTTCCACGGAACCACGATCGTGTGCGTGCGCCGCGACGGCCGGGTGGCCATGGCCGGCGACGGCCAGGTGACCTTCGGGACCACGGTGTTGAAGCGCACGGCCCGCAAGGTGCGAAAGCTCCGGGAGGGCAAGATCCTCGCCGGGTTCGCCGGGGCCACGGCCGACGCCTTCACCCTGCTCGAGCGGTTCGAGGGCAAGCTCGAGGCCCACGGCGGCAGCCTCCACCGGGCCGCGGTGGAGCTCGCCAAGGACTGGCGCACCGACAAGTACCTGCGCCGGCTCGAGGCCATGCTGCTCGTGGCCGACCGGGACGCCACCCTCCTTCTTTCGGGCACCGGTGACGTGGTGGAGCCCGAGGAGGGGGTGGTGGCCATCGGGTCGGGCGGGCCCTACGCCCTGGCCGCCGGGCTCGCGCTCTACGAGCACACGGCCCTCGGGGCGGCCGAGATCGCCCGGGAGGCCCTCAAGGCCGCGGCCCGGATCTGCATCTACACCAACGAATCCGTGGAACTCGAGGAACTCGGAGGATAGACCCCCATGGCCGTGTTCACCCCCCGGGAGGTCGTCTCGGAGCTCGACCGCTACATCGTGGGCCAGCACAAGGCCAAAAAGGCCGTGGCCATCGCGCTTCGGAACCGCTGGCGCCGCCGCCAGGTGCCCGAGGACCTCCGGGACGAGATCACGCCCAAGAACATCCTGATGATCGGCCCGACCGGCGTCGGGAAGACCGAGATCGCCCGGCGGCTGGCCCGGCTCGCCGGGGCGCCCTTCGTCAAGGTGGAGGCGAGCAAGTTCACCGAGGTGGGCTACGTGGGCCGGGACGTGGAGAGCATGGTCCGGGACCTGGTGCGGGTGGCCGTGGCCATGGTGCAGGAGGAGGAGCAGGCCCGGGTGGCCGCACGGGCCGAGGAGCTGGCCGAGGAGAAACTCCTCGATCTCCTGCTGCCCGGCCACTCCGGCGACACCGCCACCCGGGAGCGGCTCCGGCAGATGCTCCGGGCCGGGGCCCTGGACGACCGGGTCGTGGAGGTGGAGATCGCCGCCCAGGCCCCCACGCCGGCCATGGAGATCTTCACCGGCCAGGGCATGGAGGAGATGGGGCTCCAGATCCAGGACATGCTGGGGAGCCTCTTTCCCAAGCGGCGCAAGCGAAAGAGCATGAAGATCCCCGAGGCCCGGGAGGTGCTGAAGGAGCAGGAGGCGGCCCGGCTCGTGGACCAGGAGCGGGTGACCGAGCTCGCCCTGGAGAAGGCCCAGAACGACGGGATCATTTTCATCGACGAGATCGACAAGATCGCGGCCCGGGAGGGGGGGCGGGGCCCGGACGTGTCGCGGGAGGGGGTGCAGCGCGACATCCTCCCCATCGTCGAGGGGAGCACGGTCCACACGAAGTATGGGGTGGTCAAGACCGACCACATCCTGTTCATCGCGGCCGGGGCGTTCCACATGTCGAAGCCCTCGGACCTGATTCCCGAGCTCCAGGGCCGGTTCCCGATCCGGGTGGAACTCGACCCCCTGGGCAAGGACGACTTCGTGCGGATCCTGACCGAGCCCCAGAACGCCCTGACCCGCCAGTACCGGGCCCTTCTCGAAACCGAGGGGATCGAGCTCGAGTTCACCCCCGACGGCATCGAGGAGATGGCCGACATGGCCGCCCGGGTGAACGAGAAGACCGAGAACATCGGGGCCCGCCGGCTCCACACGATCATGGAGCGGGTGCTGGAGGAGCTGAGCTTCACGGCCCCGGACCTGGCGGAGCGCAAGGTCGTGGTGGACCGCGCCTACGTGCGCGAACGGCTCAAGGACATCGTGGCCGACACGGACGTGTCGCGCTACATCCTGTAGGTCAGGGGTCGGAAAACAAGGGACAGGGTTTCCCCGACCCCGGCCCCCTGCCCCCCCATACGGAGAACACAGACCGATGGCCGAAGACCGCCCGTATCCCGAGGAACTCGTCCAGAAGGCCCAGGTGCTCCACGAGGCCCTGCCGTACATCCGGGCCTTCTACGGCAAGGTGGTGGTGATCAAGTACGGCGGCCACGCCATGGTGGACGAGGCCCTCAAGGAGAGTTTCGCCCGGGACGTGGTGCTCCTGAAGTACATCGGCCTCAATCCCGTGGTGGTCCACGGCGGGGGTCCCCAGATCAACCGGGTGCTCGATCGCATGCAGATCCAAAGCACCTTCGTGGACGGCATGCGGGTGACCGACGGCGCCACCATGGACGTGGTGGAGATGGTGCTCGGGGGCAAGGTGAACAAGGAGATCGTGCACCTGATCCAGCTCCACGGCGGCCGGGCCGTGGGACTCACCGGCAAGGACGGGGGGCTCATCCGGGCCAAAAAGCTCTACATGGAGCGCCGCCGGGGCGACGACCTTCCCCCCGAGATCGTGGACATCGGGGCGGTGGGCGAGGTGGAGCGGATCAACCCCCAGGTCATCGAGTCCTTGGACCGGGGGGGGTTCATCCCGGTGATCGCGCCCGTGGGCGCGGGCGAGAAGGGGGAAACCTACAACATCAACGCCGACCTCGTGGCCGGCCGGATCGCCGGGGCCCTCAAGGCCGAAAAACTCGTGCTCCTCACCGACGTGGAGGGCATCCTCGACGCCGAGGGCAAGCTCATCTCCACGGTGCGGGCCTCCGAGGTGCCGGGGCTCATCGAGGCCGGGGTGCTCCGGGGCGGCATGATCCCCAAGGTGCGCTGCGCCCTCGACGCCCTCGAGGAGGGCGTGGGCAAGGTGCACATCGTCGACGGCCGGGCCCGCCACGCCGTGCTCCTGGAGATCTTCACCCGGGGCGGGGTGGGCACCGAAATCGTGAAAGGCTGACCCCATGGGAAACCAAGAGATCGCAGACCTCGCCGCCACCTGCCTCATGCCCACCTACGCCCGGTTCCCGGTGGCCCTGGTGCGGGGCCAGGGCATGCGGGTGTGGGACGCCGACGGCCGCCAGTACCTGGACTTCCTGGCCGGCATCGCCGTGTGCAACCTGGGCCACTGCCACCCCCACGTGGTGGAGGCGATCCGGGAGCAGGCCGGCACGCTCCTGCACGTGTCGAACCTCTACCACATCGAGCCCCAGGTGCGGCTGGCGAAGCTCCTGACCGAGGTCACCTTCGCCGACCGGGTGTTCTTCTGTAACAGCGGGGCCGAGGCCAACGAGGGCGCCATCAAGCTCGCCCGCAAGGTCCAGAAGGACCGGGGGCACCCGGAGCGCCACGAGATCGTGTCGGCCACCATGAGCTTCCACGGCCGCACCCTGGCCACCCTCACGGCCACCGGCCAGGACAAAGTCAAGGTGGGGTTCGACCCCCTGCCCCCCGGGTTCACCTACGTGCCCTACGACGACGTGGAGGCCCTGGAGGGGGCCGTGGGCCCCCGCACGGCGGCCGTCATCCTGGAGCCGATCCAGGGCGAGGGCGGGGTGCGGGTGCCCTCCGAGGGGTACCTCCGGAGGGTGCGGGAGCTGTGCGACGTGCGCGGGGCGCTCCTCATCCTCGACGAGGTCCAGACCGGGGTGGGCCGCACCGGCACCTTCCTCGCGGCCGAGCACGAGGGCGTGAAGCCTGACATCTGCACCCTGGCCAAGGGCCTGGGGGGCGGGGTGCCCATCGGGGCGGTGCTCGCCACCGAGGCCGTGGCCCAGAGCTTCGGCCCGGGCACCCACGCGTCCACCTTCGGGGGCAACCCGCTGGTGTGCGCCGCGGCCCTCGCCACGGTGCGCACGATCCTCCACGACGGGATCCTGGAGCACACCCGGCGGATGGGCGCCTACCTCCTGGAGCGGCTCGGGGCCCTGGCCGCCGACCGGCCGGGGGTGGCGGCCGTGCGGGGCCGAGGCCTCTTGATCGGCATCGAGCTCGCGGCCGACCGGAAGGCCAAGGACGTGGTCACGGCGATGATGGACCGGGGGTTCCTGGTGGGCTCGGCCGGCGAGCAGGTGGTGCGGCTCGCCCCGCCCCTGATCGTGGAAACGGAGGAGATCGACGCCCTGCTCACGGCGTTGGAAGAGGTGCTTTGAAAACGGCTGGAAAGCTGGGAGGCTAGGAAGCCAGGAGGCCAATGCGCCCTTGGGTTCAACCTTCTCGCCCGGGTCACCGTGGGGACCTAGCCTTCCCGCCGCGGCAATCGGCCGGGGCGTCCCCATCCGTCGGGAGCCGAAGCGATCTCGGCCGCACAGCCTTCCAGCTTCCTAGCCTTCTAGCCTTCTAGCTTTCTAGCCTTCTAGCGGAACGAGAGCCGCCATGCCCAAGCACTTTCTGAAACTCACGGATTTCGGCCGGGAAGAACTCCTCAGCATGCTCGATCTGGCCCGGGACCTCAAGGCCCGCCAGGCCCGGGGGGAGCCCCACCGGCTGCTCGAGGGCAAGACCCTGGCCATGCTGTTCGAAAAATCGAGCACCCGCACCCGGGTGTCGTTCGAGGTGGGCATGTTCCAGCTCGGGGGCCACGCCCTGTTCCTGTCGCCCCGCGACACCCAGATCGGCCGGGGCGAGCCCATCAAGGACACGGCCCGGGTGCTGTCGCGCTACGTGGACGCCATCATGGTGCGCACCTACGGCCAGCACGTGCTCGAGGAACTCGCCCACTGGGCCTCGGTGCCGGTGATCAACGGGCTCACGGATCTCCTGCACCCCTGCCAGGTCATGGCCGACCTCCTGACGGTGCTCGAGCGCCGGGGCAGCCTCGAGGGGCTCCGGGTGGCCTGGATCGGCGACGGGAACAACATGGCCCACTCCTGGATCAACGCCGCCCGGGTGCTGGGGTTCGGGCTGCGGCTCGCCTGCCCCGAGGGGTACGACCCCAACGGCGAGATCCTGGCCGCGGCCCGGGAGGCCGGGGCCGACGTGGAGCTGGGCCGCGACCCCGGGTGGGCCGCCCAGGGCGCCCACGTGGTCACGACCGACGTCTGGGCCTCGATGGGCCAAGAGGCCGAGCAGGAGGCCCGGCGCCGGGCCTTCGCCGGGTACACCGTGGACGCCGGAATCATGGCGGCGGCAGCCCCCGACGCCCTCTTCCTCCACTGCCTGCCGGCCCACCGGGGGGAGGAGGTCACCGAGGACGTGCTCGAGGGCCCGCAGTCGGCCGTGTGGGACGAGGCGGAAAACCGGCTCCACGCGCAAAAAGCGATCCTCGTGACCCTGCTGCGGGGCGGGGCGTAAGCCCGGCGCCCGAGGAACGGAGGACGTCCGACCCAAGCGATCCGCCCGGGGCACGGGGGCTTCCCAGCCTCCCAGCTTCCTAGCTTTCCAGCTTCCAAGACTTCCAGCCTCCAAAGGAGCGAACGACCATGGCAAAGGGCAGCGTGAAAAAGGTGGTTCTTGCCTACTCCGGGGGCCTCGACACCTCGGTGATCTTGAAATGGCTCGTCGAGACCTACGGTTGCGAGGTGATCGCGTTCTCGGCCGACCTGGGCCAGGCCGAGGAGCTCGACGGACTCGAGGAGAAGGCCCTTCGCACCGGGGCCTCCAAGGTCTACATCGACGATCTCCGCGAGGAGTTCGTCCGGGACTTCGTGTTCCCCATGTTCCGGGCGGCGGCGATCTACGAGGGCTCGTACCTGCTCGGGACCTCCATCGCCCGGCCGCTCATCGCCAAGCGCATGATCGAGATCGCCGAGGCCGAGGGCGCCGACGCCGTGGCCCACGGGGCCACCGGGAAGGGCAACGACCAGGTGCGGTTCGAGCTCACGGCCTACGCCCTCAAGCCCGACATCCGGGTGATCGCCCCCTGGCGGGAGTGGGACCTGAACTCCCGGGAGAAGCTCATCGACTACGCCCAGAGGCACGGCATCCCCGTGCCGGTCACCAAGGCCAAGCCCTACTCCAGCGACCGGAACCTCCTGCACATCTCCTTCGAGGGCGGCATCCTGGAGGACCCCTGGCGGGAGCCGGACGAGGACATGTTCGTGCTCTCGGTGAGCCCCGAGAAGGCCCCGGACGAGCCCGAGTACGTGGAGGTGGAGTTCGAGGCGGGTAACCCCGTGGCCGTGAACGGCGAGCGGCTCTCCCCGGCGGCGCTTCTCCAGCGACTCAACGAGATCGGCGGCCGCAACGGCGTGGGCCGGGTGGACATCGTGGAAAACCGGTTCGTGGGCATGAAGAGCCGGGGCGTGTACGAGACCCCGGGCGGCACGATCTGGCGCGAGGCCCACCGGGCCGTCGAGAGCCTCACCATGGACCGGGAGGTCATGCACCTCCGGGACTCCCTGGTGCCCAAGTACGCCGAGCTCGTCTACAACGGGTTCTGGTTCGCGCCCGAGCGGGAGACCCTGCAGGCCTTCATGGACGAGGCCCAGAAGAACGTGACCGGCACCGCCCGGCTCAAGCTCTACAAGGGCCACTGCATGGTGGTGGGCCGCAAGAGCCCCCGGAGCCTCTACGACCCCGAGGTGGCCACCTTCGAGGAAGACACGGTGTACAACCAGGCCGACGCCACCGGGTTCATCAAACTAAACGCCCTGCGGCTTCGCACGCTCAAGAAACTCATGGGCTGAGCCCCCGGGTCGGGTGCCGGAAAGCGGAGGCCAGGGGACAGGGGTTCTCTGACCTCTAACTTCTGAATTCTGGCCCCCGATACGGAGGCCGCTCCCGCAGGTTGGGACAGCCCCTGGCGCTGGAACCACAAAGGATTTTGGCGCCCTCCCGGCGTCCGGCGGAACTCGCCGCGCGCCGGGCCGAAGCCCCGGAAACGATTCCCGATTCACGATTCCCGGAGGTTTTGCTTCCCAGCCTTCCAGCTTTCTAGCTTCCTAGCCTCCTAGCCAGTACGAGGTTCCTCATGGCCGAAAAACCCTGGGGCGGACGGTTCCGCGAAGAAACCCTAAAGATCGTCGAGCGGTTCACGGCCTCGATCGGGTTCGACCGCCGGATGTACCGCCAGGACATCCGGGGCTCCATCGCCCACGCCCGCATGCTCGCGGCCGTGGGCATCCTGACCGAGGAGGAGGCCGAGACCCTGGTGCGG
>NZ_BAAHFQ010000127.1:0-8322 GCF_054681715.1 Deferrisoma sp. | reverse complement strand
GCCGCCACTTTCCCCGAGACGCCCGAGGCCTACGAGGAAGGCGCCACCGGCTGGGAGGAGCCCGGCCAAACCCCGCCCCACCGGGCCGACTGGGACGAGGGGGTGGAGGAACCGGCGACACCGGCGGCGGCCGCCGCGGATCTCGCCCCGGCCATCGAGTCCACGGTCCGCGCGGCCCTGGAGCGGAGCCTGTCGGCCGAGGCCCTCACCCCGCTCGTCCAGGCCACGGTCGAAAAGGTGGTGTGGGAGGTGGTGCCCCAGCTTGCCGAGCGGCTCATCCAGGAGGCGATCGAGAAGCTCAAGCAGGAGCCCTCGTAGCCCCGCACCGCGCCACCGGCGCCACGGGCCCTGGCCAAACCGGCCAGGGCCGTTTACGTTTTCGGGGTCGCTCGCCCCCGAGGAAAGGAGACGCACCGTGGAGACACTTTGGCGTTCCTGGTTCCCGGTAGCGGACCGGGTCACGTACCTCAACCACGCGGGCGTCGCCCCCCTCTCGACCCGGGTCGCCGAGGCGGTGGGGGCCGCAACCCGGGAGTGCACCGTGTGGGGCGCGTTTCGCTACGGGCGGCTCCTGGCCGGACTCCGGCGGGCCCGGGAGTCCGCGGCCCGGCTCCTCGGGGTGCGCCCCGGGAACGTGGCGTTCGTCAAGAACACCTCGGAGGGGGTCTCCTTCGTGGCCGAGGGGTTTCCCTGGAAGCCCGGCGAGGCCGCGGTGGTGCCCGAGGGGGAGTTCCCGACCAACGTGTACCCCTGGATGAACCTAGCGCGGAGGGGCGTCCGCGTGATTCGGGTTCCCGAGCGGGGCGGCCGCCTCGAACTGGACGACTATCAAAAGGCCCTGGACGAACCCGGGGTTCGGGTGCTCGCGGTATCGGCCGTGGAGTACGGCACCGGGTTCCGAAACGACCTGGCCGCCCTGGGGGAGATCTGCCGGGAGCGGGGGGTGTTCCTGTTCGTGGACGCGATCCAGGCCCTGGGGTGCCTGCCCCTGGAGCCCCAACGCCTCGGCGTCCACGCGCTCGCGGCCGACGCCCACAAGTGGCTCTGCGGGCCCGAGGGGATCGGGATCCTGTACCTCTCGGACGAGGCCCTGAACCTCCTGCACCCGGTCGAGGTGGGCTGGAACTCGGTGGCCGACCCGCTCGCTTTCGACCGGATCCGGTTCGAGCTGCGGCCCGACGCGGCCCGGTTCGAGGCGGGAAGCCCGAGCACCATCGCGGTGCACGGCCTGAGCGCGGCGGTGGACCTCTTGCTGGAGGTCGGGATCGAACGGGTGTGGGACCGGGTGCGGGAGCTCACCGATCGCCTGATCGAGGGGCTCCGGGAGCGGAGATACACGATCGCCTCCCCCCTGGCGTCCGGCGAGCGAAGCGGTATTCTGACCTTCGTGCCGCGGCGGCCGGCGGCCGAACTGGCCGAGACGCTCCACGACCGGGGCGTGTTCGTGGCCGCCCGGGGCCCGGGGCTTCGGGTGTCGCCCCATTTCTACAACACCGTGGACGACCTGGAACGGTTCTTCGCGGAACTGGACGAGGCGGAAAAACTGGGAGGTTAGGAGGCTGGGGGAGATTGTGCCCCCCCTCACCCCGGCCCTCTCCCCCCGTGGGGGAGAGGGAGACAGAGGGCAGCCCGGAACGGCGTTGCAGACCCCCCTCCCCTGGTGGGAGGGGGGTAGGGGGGAGGGGGATGAAGGGCCCACCACAAGCGCTGGCGATCGGGTGCCGCGCTTTGGGGTCCCGGGAGGCGAGGTTCTGGGCGGCGTGGTGGCCCCCCCTCACCTCGGCCCTCTCCCCCCGTGGGGGAGAGGGAGACAAAGGGGTGCCGGCTTCCCCTGTCTTCTGTCCCCCGAATTCCGACCCCTGACACGGAGTGCGCCATGATTCGAAAACCCGTTGTCGCCGGACAGTTCTATCCCGGAGACCCCGTGGCCCTCCGGGAGTTCGTGGTTCGGGCGCTCGGCGCGGGCCCCGAACGGGCCGCGCTGGGCGTGGTGTCGCCCCACGCGGGGTACGTCTATTCCGGGGCCGTGGCGGGCGCGACCCTGGGCGCCGTGCACATCCCCGAGACGGTCGTGCTCCTGGGGCCCAACCACACGGGGCTCGGCGCCGAGGCCGCGGTGTGGGCCCGGGGAGGGTGGGCGACCCCGCTCGGCACCGTGCCGGTGGCCGAGGACCTGGCCGAGGCGCTCTTGGCCGCCTGCCCCATCCTGCAGGAAGACACGCTCGCCCACGTGCACGAGCACTCCCTGGAGGTCCAGCTCCCGTTCCTCCAGGTGAAGCGGCCGGGCCTTCGGATCGTGCCGATCTGCCTGGCGCTTCGGTCCTTCGGCGAGATCGCCGAGGTGGGAAACGCCCTCGCGGACACGCTAACCGGGTGGGGAGAGCCCGCGCTCCTCGTCGCATCGAGCGACATGAGCCATTACGAGCCCGACGACGTGGCCCGGGCCAAGGACAAGCTCGCCATCGAGCGGGTCTTGGAGCTCGATCCCCGGGGGCTCCTTGACACTGCGAAACGCCATGGGATTACAATGTGCGGCGTCGTGCCCACCGCCGCCATGCTGGTGGCCGCCCGCCGGCTCGGGGCCCGGGGGGCCGAGCTCGTCCGGTACGCCACCTCGGGCGACGCGAGCGGCGATTACCGCCGGGTGGTGGGCTACGCCGGCATCCTCGTGGCCTGATCCCGCCGGGCCTGCTCACGGGCAGGCCCGACGTTGTTTGTAGGTTCACGCGCCGGGGTTCCACGCGCCTCCGTCCGGGCGCACGACAACGCCGCTTCCCAGGACAAGAAGACGCAACCCCATCCGCCGGAACGGTGGGGGAACGGGCTCCCAGCTTCCAAGCTTCCTAGCCTTCGAGCCTCCCCGCCTTTTCCAGCGCGAAGCCCGAACAAGGAGACCCCCATGTCGGGTGTACGGACCCGTTTCGCGCCGAGCCCCACGGGCTACCTGCACGTGGGCGGCGCCCGCACCGCGCTGTTCAACTTCCTCTACGCCCGCCACCACGGCGGCACCTTCGTGCTGCGGATCGAGGACACCGACCGGGAGCGGTCCACCGAGGAGAGCACCCGGGCGATCCTGGATTCCCTCCAGTGGCTCGGCCTCGAGTGGGACGAGGGCCCATACTTCCAGAGCCAGCGCACGGCACTCTACCTGGAGCACGTGGAGAAGCTTCTGCGGGAGGGCAAGGCCTACCGCTGCGACTGCCCGCCCGAGGTGGTGGAGGCGAAGCGCCAGAAGGCCCTGGCCGAGGGGCGCAAGCCCAAGTACGACGGCACCTGCCGGGCGCGCACCGACGTGGACCCCTCGAAGCCCCACGTGGTCCGGTTCAAGGCGCCCCAGGGGGGCACCACCACGGTGCCCGACCTCCTGCGGGGCGAGGTGACCTACGACAACGAGGAACTCGACGACCTCGTGATCCTGCGGACCGACGGCTCGCCCACGTACAACTTCGTGGTGGTGGTGGACGACGCCCTCATGGGCATCACCCACGTGATCCGGGGCGACGACCACCTGAACAACACCCCCCGCCAGATCCAGCTCTACCACGCCCTGGGCTACCCGCTGCCGAAGTTCGCCCACGTGCCCATGATCCTCGGTCCCGACAAGAAGCGGCTCTCCAAACGCCACGGGGCCACCAGCGTGGAGGCGTACCGGGAGGCCGGGTTCCTGCCCGAGGCCCTGGTGAACTTCCTCGCGCGGCTGGGGTGGTCCCACGGCGACCAGGAGATCTTCTCGCTCCAGGAGCTCATCGAGCTCTTCGACCTCGACGGCGTGGGCCGCTCGGCGAGCATCTTCAACGAGGACAAGCTCCTGTGGCTCAACGCCCACTACATCAAGGAGTGCCCCCAAGACCGGCTGGTGGAACTGGTGCGGCCGTTCCTCGAGAAGCGCGGCTGGGATACCTCGGACCGCAAGAAGCTCGAGGTGCTGGTGGAAGCGTTCCGGCCCCGGTGCAAAACGCTCGCGGAGTTCGCCGAGAAGGCCACGCCCTACTTCGTGCGGGAGATCGAGATCGAGCCCGACGCCGCCAAGAAGCACCTCAAGGCCTCGATCGTCCCCGTGCTCTCCGATCTCCTCGAGGCGTTCCGGGCCGTGGATTCGTGGGACCTGGCGCCCCTCGAGCGGGCCTTCGTGGCGGTGGTGGAGGGCAAACACGGGCTCAAGATGGGCAAGGCCGCCCAGCCCCTCCGGGTGGCCGTGACCGGCACCACCGTGAGCCCGGGCATCTTCGAGACCCTGGTGCTCGTGGGCCGCGACTGGGCCCTGGAGCGGATCGAGCGGGCGCTCGCCCTCGCCAAGGCGCGGGAGGCCGGCTGACCCCGGGAGGGCGCGGATGGCGCTCGTGTTCGTGTGCCCGTCGTGCCGGACGGCCCTCAAGGTCGACCCGGCCAAGCTGCCGAAGCAGCCCGTGCGCTACCGCTGCAAGCGCTGCGGGGAGGTCTCCGTGGTGCAGGACCACCTCCACGAGCGCCCCCCGGCGGCCCCCCCGCCCCCTCCGGAGCCGACCCCGGACGGCACCGTGTACCACCACGTGAGCGACCTGGCCCAGATGGGCATGCCCCGGGCCGCTTACCGCCTCGTCGTGGAGGTGGAACCCCAGGACGGCCGACGCTCCACCCGCACCTTCGACGACACCCGGATCACGGTGGGCCGGGGCGACGCCACGGTCCGGGTGAACGACCCCCTTGTGAGCCGGATCCACCTGGAGATCGAACGGGTGAAGGACCGGGTGATCGTGAAGGACCTGGGGAGCACCAACGGCACCTTCGTGAACGACCGCGCGGCCACGGCCGAGTTCGTGGGCGAGGGGGACGTGGTCCGGATCGGGAACACGAAACTCCGCGTGCGGGTGGAGATGGCGGGGTAAGGTTTTGGCCACAGAGGAACACAGATTTGCACAGATGTTTCGGCGGGGAACCCTGAGGAGCGGCAAAGGGGCGGCAGCGGGTTCGCTCCCCCTGGTCATCCCGGGGGCAACGCCACCGGCTCGAACCTGACCCGAATCGCTGCCGGACGGCCCCTCCCGAAATCTGTGTCCATCTGTGTACCAAGACCAACGAAAGTATTGTCAGATCCCGGGCGTTGCAAGGGAAACCCGCGGGTGGGGGGCTGGTGGAGAGCCGGGTGCGGCCCCTTACCTCGCCGCGCCATCACCACGCTCGGATCGCTTTGAAAGATGCGGAACGTCCGCTACCGCCGCCCCGGCCTGCCGAGCCGACAACGGCATGGAAAGGCGCGGCGATCGGGTGCCGCACTCGCGCCCGGCCGGAACCAGTCCCCCACCCGACCCCCGGCAATACTGTTGAAGGTCCGTAGGCCGCGGGGCGCGGCCTGTTTGCAAAACAATTAACTTCCGCCTCGGCCACACGGTGCACCGCGGCCGTCTGGACCACGGGACCGAAGACCGCGAGACCGACGACCGACGACCGAAGTTACTTCGAAGGTATTCGTAAATCCGTGGCCGAGTTCTCTCACGCCTTCCGCAGGGCCACCACCGCGGTCACGTTGTCGGGGGCGCCGCGGCCCAGGGCCTCGGCCACGAGGCGCTCGCAGGCCTCCGCCGGGTCGGCCGCCTCCCCCATCACCTCCTCCATCACCCCGGCCGGCACCGGGCCCCAAAGCCCGTCGGAGCACAGGAGCAGCCCCTGCCCCGGCGCCACGTCCACCGGGGTGTACTCCGGCCCCTCGTCCAGGGCCACCCCCACGGCCCGGGTGACCACGTTCCGAAGCCCTGCGCCGGCGAATCCCCACTCCACCGCGGCCGAATGGTCGCGGGTGACCCGCGCGAGGCGCTCCCCGTCCCACCGGTAGCACCGGGCGTCCCCCACGTGCACCACGTGCACCCGCCCGCCCTCGGCCAGGGCGGCCACCAGGGTGCATCCCATGCCGGTCCGCGAGGGATGGGAGGCGGCGTCCCGGCCCACGGCCCGGTGGGCCTCCTCCACGGCGGCCACGAGGTCTTCGGCGCCGGGATGCCCCGCCGCCGAGAGCCGGCCCGCCACGACGTCCACGGCCAACCGGGCCGCGCGGTCGCCGGCGGCGTGGCCGCCCATGCCGTCGGCCACCACCCAGGCCGCGGGCCGCTCCAGGACCCGAAAGGCGTCCTCGTTCCGGGCCCGGACGAGGCCCGGGTGGGTGCGGCCGGCCGCGGTCCAGGCCGTTTCCGGCTTCCGGCGAAATGGGTTCCACACCGGGACTACTCGTACCGGAACCGGACGGGGCCGGCCGCGATCTCGTCCCCCGGGGCGAGCGGGGTGGGCCCGGAGGCTTTCACTCCCCGGACCCGGGTGGCCCGCCAGCCGCCCTTGGGGGTGAGCACGTGCCCCTCTCCCGAGGCCAGCAGGCTGAACTGCACCCGGCCGAGCCCGAACCCCCGCAGGCGCACCTCGCAGTCGGGCCCTTTCCCCACCCGGACCACCCCCCGGCCGGCCAGGTCCAGCTCCCCCGGTTCGGCCCGGCCCCCCACAAGGACAAGCCGCCGCCGGCTCGCCGGCCGAGCGGGCCGGGAATCCAGCACCACCGTGGCGTCCAGGTCCCGGGCCGGGGCCGCCGCGCCGGCCACGACGGGTTCCACCGCGAACTTGGCCACCCGGAACCCCTGGCCCGGTGGGAGCGCCACCTCCCCCTCGACCCGGGCGTCGCCCACGAAGGTGCCGTTTTGGCTGCCCAGGTCCTCCACCCGCACGGTTTCGCCCGCGACCGAGAGCCGGCAGTGCCGGCGCGACACGGCCGGGTTGTCGAGGTGCACGTCCGCGTCGGCTCCCCGGCCGAGCACCACGCTTGCGCCGTCGGCCACCTCGAACCGGGCCACCTCCCGGTCGGCGATCTTCACGCTCCATTGCATGGCGAAGCTCCTTTCAACAGCTGGGAGGCTGGGAAGCTAGGAGGCTAGGACGCTAAAATCCTTGTTGATTCAAGCCTCCGCGTCCGCCCCACCCCGTGGGAGCGGCTCCCGCGCCGCAACGTCAGTTCTTCTGGGCCTTCGGCCCGAAGCGAAGGGGTAGGCGCCGCCTCCCCTCGCCTACCCCCCGAGCACGCCTTTGGCCCAGGCCACGGTGGTGTCGTAGAGCGACTGCACGGCCGGGGGCGCGGTGCCCGACACGAGCGCGTGGGCCCAGTAGCCGGCGGCCGCGGACGCCGCCAGGGCGAGCCCCCACCCGGCCCGGCGGGCCCAGGTGCCCCCCGCCCCCCTCCCCCGCGGCTCCGGCGCCCCGGGATCGTCCGCCGGCAACACCAACGTCGGCGCGTCGTCCTCGAGGTCGGTGGGGCCCCCGCCCTCGACCCGGTCCAGAACCTCCAGGGCGGCGTCGGCGCTTTCGGGCCGGCCGTCCGGGGCGAGGGCCAGGCATGAGCGCACCAGTTCGCGCAGGAGCGCGGGCGCGCTTTGCACCGGCTCGGCTTCCACCAACCCGCCGGCCTCCCACCGGGGTCGCGCGCCGGCCAGCATCTCGTAGAGCATCACCCCCACCGCGAAGAGGTCCGCCCGGGGCGACCGGGGTTCCCCCCGGATGCCGTACCAGTTGGGGGGGCCCGAGGGGTCGCCGTAGTGCTCGTCCAGGCCGAAATCGGTGAGCTTCACCTCGCCCCGTTCGCCGAAGAGCACGTTGGAGGGCCGGAGGTTCCCGTGGACGATGCGGTTCCGGTGGGCGAACGCCAGGCCCTGGAGGATCCCGCGGGCGATCCGGACCGCCTCGGGCCAGGGCAGCGGCCGCACCAAGCGGTCCCGGAGCGACCCGCCGCTCAGGTACTCCATCACCACGATGTAGAACTGCTCGTTGCGGGAGGTCCCCAGGATCCCGGCGATGTTGGGGTGACGGAGCGTCGTGAGGAGCCGGGCCTCGGTATAGCCCTGGCTTGCGGCGGGTTTTCGCTTGATTACGAGGAGCTTGTGGTCCACCCGGTCCTCGTAGAGGTAGACCGCGCCGAACCGGTCCTCCTTCAGGACGTCGAGGAGCGCGAACTTGTCCTCGATGCGCGCAAGCCCCTCCCCCGCCCTGCGGCGCTGGTCCCCGGCCAGGTGGGCGCCCCGGAGCATCTGCAGGAGCCGGTCGCGCACCGCGTCGGCCGAGGGCGGGCGCCTGGCCGGGTCGGGGTCGAGGCACTCGCGCACCAACTCGTCGAGCCCCGGGGGCACCGTGGGGTCGCGCTCCCGCAGGGGGCGGTAGGGCTCGCCGGGCTTTTCGCCCGCGAAGAGCTCGTAGAGCACCACGCCCAGGGAGTAGATGTCGCTCGCCGGGGTCACGGCCCGGCTGTCCACCCGTTGCTCGGGGGACATGTAGGCGAGCGTGCCCATGACGACCCCGGCCCCGGTGGCGTCGCCCTCG
>NZ_BAAHFQ010000126.1:0-8366 GCF_054681715.1 Deferrisoma sp. | reverse complement strand
GTCCAGTGATTCCGGCAAGCCGTCCACCGATTCCGGGAGGAAGTCGGAAAGTGGACGGCATGCGATCGGAACGAGTGGACGGCATCGCCCGGAACCGGTGGACGGCATGCCGTCGGAATCGGTGGCCGGCTTGGCCCGGTGTACGCACCCTGTACGGGCGGAATATGGAAACGGGGGGCTTGCGCCCCCCCTGGGTCGATCCGCGGGCCCGCGGCCGGGCCCCGCCTACGGCACGATCAGCACGTGGCCCGGGCAGTGGTGCATGACGTAGTGGGAGACCGAGCCCACGAGCATCTCGGCGGCCTCCTTGAGGCCCCGGCGGCCCACGAGCACGATCTCGTGCTCGTCCTCCTCGTAGATGCGGCACAGGGTGCGGCCCACGGTCCCCTCCTCCACCCGTGTGGCCACCTGGAACCCGAGCTTCCGGAGGCGCTCGGCCTCCCGCTCCAGCAGTTCCTCCCCCTGGGCAAACAGCTTCGTGAGGGCCTCGTACTTGGCCTTCCCCGGCAGATGATCGAGTCCGTGGATTTTGGGGTTCACCACGTGAATCAGGGTCACGTGGATCCCGGGCGCCGCTTCCTGGATGGCCACCAGGGCGTCGATGCACCGCCCCGAGGCGTCAGATCCGTCGAGGCCCACGAGGCATCGGATCGGCCGCTCCTCCTCAGGCCCCTTGGGGAACCGGCCGGTACGCTTCACCACCAGGGTCGGCCGGTCGGTGTGGTGGACCACGTGGCTCGAGGTGGACCCGAACAGGAGGTCCCCCAGGTCCGCCTGGCCGCGCCGGCCCAGGATGATCAGGGCGGCACCCAGGTCCTTGGCCGCCCTGCAGATGGCCTGCCCCGGCGGGCCTTCGAGCAGCCGGATCTCGACCTCGAGGCCCGCCTCCCGCACCCTTGCCGCCTCCCGCTCCAGGATCTCGGCCCCGACCTTCTTCGCGTTCTCCCGGATGAGGTCGAGGTACATGTCCGCGATCATGCGGTACTCGAGCTTTTTGAGGTCCACCGCGTGGGCCAGGGTGAGCTTCAGGGGGATCCGCTTCCCGAGCCGGATCACGTAGTCCAGGGTCCGGGCGCTGGGCTCGGAGCCGTCGGTGCACACGAGCGTCGGGATCGCCATGGCGTCACCCTCCTAGAAGCTCTGCGGGTAGAAGATCTTGGGCAGGAACAAAACGAGATCCGGGATGTACGTGAGGATCGCGAGCACGATGAGCTGCAGCAGGATGAACGGTATCACGGCCCGGGTCACGTAGATCAGGTCCTTTTTGGCCACGGCCCCGGTGATGTAGAGGCTCACCCCCATGGGCGGGGTGATGTACCCGATGCCCAGGTTCACGGTCATCAGGAGTCCGAAGTGGAGGCTGTTGATCCCGAACTGGTAGAGCATGGGCAGGAAGATCGGGGTCAAGATCAGCGTGGCCGAGATGACGTCCATGAACATCCCGACGATCAGGAGGAACAGGTTCACCACGGCCAGGAACACCCACTTGTTCGTGATGTTCGCGGTGACGGCCTCGGTGATGATCTGGGGCAGCCGCTCCACGGTGAGGTACTTCCCGAACACCGTGGCCCCGGCCACGATGACGAGCAGGGTGGCCGAGGTCACGGCCGAGGACACCACAACCTTCTTCACCTCGGCAAACCCCATGTCCTTGTGGATGAAGATCTCCACGATGAAGGCGTAAACGCAGGCCACCACGGCCGCCTCGTTGGCCGTGAACATGCCCGAGAAGATCCCGCCGAAGATGATCACGGGGAGCATCAGGGCCCAAAAGCTCTCCCTGATCACGGCCAGAAACTCCCGCAGGGGCGGGGGCTTCTGCATCCGGAAACCATCGCGTTTGCACACGAAGTACGTGTACAGGCAGAAAAACAAGGTGATGAGGAATCCTGGCACGAACCCCGTCATGAAGAGGGCGGCGAGGGAATCGTTGGTGATCATGGAGTAGAGGATCATCGAGATCGACGGCGGGATGATGATCCCCAGGATCGGCGCCGAAGTCATGACCCCGATCGAGTACTTCTCGTCGTACCCCTCGGCGATGAGCGCCGGGATCATGAACCCGCCGATGGCCACCACCGTGGCCACCGTGGACCCGGAGATCGCCCCGAACATGCCACAGGCGAGCACCCCCGCCATGCCAAGCCCACCGGGGAAAAAGCCCACCACCGCCTTGGCCGTCTTGATCAGCTTGTCCACGATGGAGCCCGAGGTCATGATGTTTCCGCACAGGATGAAGAAGAGCACCACGACCAGAGCGAAGTTGTCCATGCTCCGGTAGAAGGCCTGGGCCAGGAGCATGGACTGGGTGTCGAAGGGCATCGTCGTCATCGCGAAGAACGCCATGCCGACCACCCCGGTGAAAAAGAGGCACATGTACACCGGGATGGTGGAGGCCAACCCTCCGAGCAGCAGAAGCAACACGTAGTAGATGGTGCTGTCCATTTCCATGGTCCGCTCTCCCGGGCCCTACTCGGCCGCCGCTTCGGGTTCGGAGCCGTCTCCCGCCACGGGCCGGCCGGTGATGTCCTCGTAGAGCACGTGGGCCAGGCGCAGGAGCATCAGGATCCCCATCGCCGGCAGCATGAGGTAGAGAAGGTACTGGGGGATCTTCAGGATGATCGTGGCCTGCTTCGTCACGTACTGGAGCTTCACGAGCTTCCAGCCGTAGTACGTCATGAACACCCCGAACAGGGCCACCGCCGCGTGGTTCAGGAAATCCAGGGGTTTCCGGATCCAGGGGAAGAGGTTCGGAACGGCGTCAATCCGGATCAGGGCCCGGTTCTTCACGGCCGCGGCCGACCCGATGAACGTGGTGTACATGATGACCTCGCGCACGAGCTCCTCGGGCCAGGTCATGGTGTAGGTGATGGTGTAACGCGTGACCACGCTCACAAACAGGGTCACAAGGGTGGCCATCACCGTGAGGAACAGGGTCCATTCCTCGAAAAGCGTGAGGACCCGGTCGATCCCGTAGAGCACCTTCCGAACCATCGGATCTCCTCCCGCGGTAAACAAAACGGGCCGGGGGCCCCGGTTCTACCCGGAAACGCCCCCGGCCCGCGTCGACTTAGAGCTTGTAGCCCATGAAGTCCTGGACCTTCTTCAGGTAATCGGGCCCGATCTGATCCGCCCACTCCTTGTGCACGGCGTCACCCTTCTGCCGCAGCATCTGCATGTCGGACTCGGGCAGGGTGAAGAACTCGATGCCGGCCGCCTTGGCCTTCTCGATCTCCCGCTCCTCCTGCTCCCGGGTGAGCACGCGGGTCTTGGCGCACTCCTCGTGGATCACGTCGAGCAGGGTCTTCTGGAGGTCCTTGGGCAGACTCTGGAACCAGGCCTTGTTGATCAGGTGGATGAAGAGCCCCTGAGCGTAGTTGATCTGGGTGAAGTACTTGGCCACCTCAAACTTCTTGGTGATGTTGCACACCATGGGGGTATGGTCGAGGGCGTCGATCACGCCCTGTTTGAGCGCGATGTGCACGTCGGGCCAGGGCATCACGACCGCGTTCAGGCCCCACGCCTTGTAGAGGCTCTGGTTCACCGCCGCCTCGGCGATCCGGAACTTCAGGGGCTTGGCATCCTCGTAGGTGCGCACGGGCTTGGTGGTGGCCCAGCCGTAGTTCCCGTAGCCCGTAATGTCCACCCCCATCACGCCCTTGTCCTCGGCGCCGGCGAGGAAGTAATCGAAAAGCTCCTTGTCCTCGACGAACTTGTCGAGCTTGTCGAACGAGTTGATCAGAAACGGCAGGTTCACCACCCCCATCCGGGGCGCGATGTTCGTCACGGCCACCGAGGCGCACAGCATTCCCTGCACCGCACCCATGACGAGCTGGTTCAGGACCTCCACCTCGCCGCCGAGCTGGGAGAGCGGGTAGTAGTCGAAATAGATCTGGCCGTTGGTGCGCTTCCAGAGTTCGTCGCGGATCCGGTACCCCGCCGCGACCCCCTCGAGCACCGGGTGGGAGACGTTGGACACCTTCATCACGTACTTGGCGCCCGAGGGGTCGAACTTGGGCTTCCAGGCCTCCAGGGGGTTCTTCTTCTGTTCGGCCATGCCGACCCCGAGAGCCGTGGCCACACCGACCGCTGCCGCCAACGCTACGAGGTGCTTCCAGTGTCGCATGCTTCCTCTCCTTTCCTGCTGGTGGGGTAAACCGCCGCTTCCCTGCCCCGTGCGGGGCCCTCCAATCAAACGCGGTTGATAACCTACCATGCGTTCGATTGCCAATCAAGAAGGAAAATGGCGTTCGTTTGAACAAAACGCAGTTCAGCGGGAACGCAACCAAACGCCGGTCTACCGTTCGCGCACGGCCAAAAAGAGGGGCGCGGCCGCCCGCACCCCTCCCCTCGCGCTCCCGCGCTCAGGCTCCGGCTTCGCGTCCCAGGCGGAACGCCTCCAGGTTCACCTCGCGCACCTTGGGCGGCACGCTCTCCTCCACCGCCTTGTGCCAGACCTCGATGGGGAAATCCAGGAACCGGGAGGCCGCCCCCACCAACACCACGTTCGCGGCCTTGCGGTTTCCCGCCTTCTCTGCCAACGACGCGCTCTCCACCCGCACGAGGTTCACGGGGTAAGCTTTGAGCCGCTCCTCCACGTCGTCGGGGTATTCTGCGAGCCCCGCCGACACGGTGGAGGGGTTCACCCGGTCGGGGGTGTACACGATGGTGCCGTCGCGGCGCACCCAGTGGGCGAACCGCAGGGCCTCCAGGGGCTCGAACCCCAGGAGGATGTCGCAGCCCCCCTCGGCCACCAGCGGCGAGTGCACCTTCTCCCCGATCCGCACGTGGCTCACCACGCTCCCGCCCCGCTGGCTCATGCCGTGGACCTCGCTCTGTTTGATGTCCAGCCCCTGGAGCAGGGCCGCCTTGGAAAGGATCGCGCTCGCCAGGATCACGCCCTGGCCGCCGACCCCGCTCAACAGAAGATTTACCGTGTTCATCTCGATCCTCCGGTCAGAGTGGCGGCCCTTACGCCTGGGGCCGAATGGCGTCGAACTTGCACACCTGGGCGCACACGGTGCACCCCGTGCAGAAATTGGGGTCGATCTGGGCGTGCTTGGCGTCGCCCTCGCCGACCATGCCAAGGGCGATGCAGCTCGTCTTGAGGCACACGCCGCAGGCGGTGCAGGCCTCGGGGTCCACCTCCATGGGGGTGTTCTGCACCCGGTACTGGAGCACGCACGGGTCCTTGGTGATCACCACGGAGGGCTCGGGTTTTTCGAGCTCCTCCTTGAGCACGGTTTCGATTTCCTTGAGGTTGTACGCGCTCACCACCCGCACGTTCTCGGGTTTCACCCCGAGGGCCAGCACGAGCTTTTCCATCTCGATGGCCGGGGCGTCGTCGCCCATCAGGGTCTTCCCGATGCCCGGGGTCACCTGGCCCCCGGTCATGGCCGTGATCCGGTTGTCCTGGATGAGGACCACCGAGTGGCCGCCGTTCCAGATCATGTCCATGAGCCCGGTGACCCCCGAGTGGAAGAAGGTGGAGTCCCCGATCACGGCCACGGTCTTGTCCTTGCGGTCCGTCACCTCCCCCATGGCTTTGGAGATGCCGTGGGCCATGGTGATGGAGCCCCCCATGCACAGGCAGGCGTGCATGGCATCGAACGGCGGGAGCGCTCCCAGGGTGTAGCAGCCGATGTCGCCCGACACGAACACCTTGAGCTTCCGAAGCACAACGAACACCCCCCGGTGGGAGCAGCCCGGGCAGAGCACGGGCGGCCGCACCGGAAGCCCCTGGGCCGCGGGCTTGCGCTCAGGAGCCCGGCCCGTGAGCTTCTCCGCCACGAGGTCGGGGGTGAGCTCGCCCACGATGGGGAACCAGTCCTTGCCGTGGGCCACCTCGATCCCCAGGAGGCGCACCTGCTCCTCGAGGAACGGGTCGAGTTCCTCCACCACGATCACCTGGTCCACCTTCGAGGCGAACTCACGGACCAGGTCCTCGGGAAGGGGGTAGGTGAGCCCCAGCTTCAGGAAGCTCGCGTTCGGCATCGCCTCCTTGGCGTACTGGTAGGCCACGCCCGAGCTGATGATGCCCACCGCCCGGTCCCCCCACTCGATCCGGTTGAGCGGACTCGTGGCGCCGTAGGCCCGGAGCTTCCGGAGCCGCTCCTCGACCTGGGGGTGTTTGGGTCGGGCGAAGGCCGGGAGCATCACGAACTTCTTGATGTCCCGCTCCAGATGTTCCGGCGCCGGTCTCTCGGCCCGGTCGCCCAACTCCACGATGGACTTGGAGTGGGAGATCCGGGTGGTGGTCCGGAAGAGCACCGGGGTGTCGAACTCCTCCGAGATGTCGAAGGCGATCTTGAGGAACTCCTTGGCCTCGTGGGAGTCCGAGGGCTCGACGAGCGGGATCTTCGCGAATTTCGCGTAGTTTCGATTGTCCTGCTCGTTCTGGCTGGAGTGGAGATTCGGGTCGTCGGCGCACACGAGCACGAGCCCGCCCCGCCCCCCCGTGTAGGAGGCCGTGAACAGGGGGTCGGCCGCCACGTTCACGCCCACGTGCTTCATGGCCGCCAGGGCCCGCACCCCGGCCATGGAGGCGCCCACGGCGGTCTCCAGGGCCGTCTTCTCGTTGGGGGACCACTGGCTGTAGACGTCGGGCTTGTACCGGCTTCCGATGGTCTCCAGGATCTCGGTCGAGGGGGTTCCGGGATAGGCCGCGGCGTAACGCACCCCAGCCTCCCAGGCGCCCCGGGCGATGGCTTCGTTTCCGGACAGGACTTCCTTCATGGCAACTCCTTCAGGCGTTAGGGGCCCCTCGGGGCCCGATTAGGATGTGGTGTCCACTTTGACCACCAGGGCGGCGCCGGTGTCGCCGGCCGCGCACCCGGTAAAGAGCCCGTAGCCGCCGCCCTTCTCCACCAACTCCTCGATCATCTCGATGATGCACCGGCCGGCCGTGGGGCCCTGGGGGTGGCCGAAGACGAGCGGGCTTCCGTAGTTGTTGGCCTTGGCGGGGTCGATCCCGAACTCCCGGGCGAAGTAGATGTCGTTCACCACAAACGGGTTGTGGGTCTTGATCGCCCCCACCTGGTCGATCGTGATCCCGGCCCTCTCGAGGGCCATGCGGGCCGCCGGCACCGGTGCCATGGGCATGAACCCCTTCTTCACCCGGGCGAACCCGTAGGAGAGGATCTGGATCTCCACCCCGGGATCGGCCGAGAGCTCCCTGGCCCCGTCGCGGGTGGTCACGACCACGGCGCAGTTCCCGTCGGCCGGGTGGGTCTGGGCCCCGAAGGAGTGGACCCCGCCCTCCAGCACCGGCGGCAGCTTGGCCAGGGCCTCGCGGCTCGTGGGGATGATGCCCTCGTCGGCCTCGAGGGTGAGGGTCTTCTTCTTGCTGACCCGGACCTCCACCGGGAACATGTAGCGCTTCTGGAACGCTCGGTCGTTCTCCAGGGCCTTGGTGTACTGCTCGTACCGGAGCGCGGTGACCTCGTCGCACTCCTCCTTGGTGACCCCGATGGCCTTTGCCACGTTCTCGGCCGTCTGGATCATGGCGTTCTTGGCGAACGGGTCGCGGTTGAAGTTCTCCATGACCCAGTCCTCGGAGATCATCTGGCCGCCGGGGCCCAGGGGGTTCGGCCACAGGATGTGGGGCCCGTTGGAGCACCGGTCGGTCATGAGGGTGAGCACGTGGCCCATGGCCCCCGACTCGAGCCCCGTGGCCGCGTAGTAGAGGCAGGTGGTGGAGGTGGAGCAGGCCTGGCTCACGTTGCAGCCCGGGGTCTCCTCGGCCCCGATCATGCCGGCCACCCAGGGCGCGCCGTAGAAGGCCTGCTTCTGGTGGATCGTGTACCCGAGATAGAGGTAGTCGAACTGCTTCGGGTCCCACCCCTTCTGGCCGAGCCACCGGCTGGCCGTCTGGGCCCCGAGCACGAGCGAGTGCTCGGTCGAGAGGGTCCCCTGCCACTTCGAAAAGGGGCTCGAGTAGTACCCGCGGAACGGAACGTAGGCCTTGGTGAACATGGTCTCCTCCTCCCTATCGAACTGCGGTCAGCGGTCGTCGGTCTCCGGTCTTCGATCGAACGGGGGCTCGCGTTTACGCGCCGCCCCGGAGCTTCTTCTCGCGCTCCTTGAGTTCGCGCTTCAGGATCTTACCGGTGGGGTTCTTGGGCAGCTCGTCCAAAAACTCCACAATCCGCGGGGCCTTGTAGTCGGCCAGGTGCTTCTTGACGAGCTCGATGATCTCCTCGGCCGTGGTGCGGCCGGGCTCCTTGAGGGCGATCACCGCCTTCACGGTCTCGCCGAACACCTCGTGGGGCACCCCGATCACGGCGCACTCGCGCACGTTGGGGTGGGTGTAGATCACCTCCTCCACCTCCCGGGGCCAGATCTTGAGGCCGGCCGAGTTGATCATG